>NZ_JBICJM010000010.1:0-246958 GCF_043103065.1 Vibrio sp. YQ_11
ACTTTAAATTGGTGAAGAGCTACCTTATGCAAGCTCTGCGCGAAGCTTCTTCGCAGCAGACACAAGGTTGGCAAGTGCAGCTTCCGTCTCTGCCCAGTTACGTGTTTTCAAACCACAGTCTGGGTTTACCCACAAACGTTGTACCGGAATCTTTTCTGCCGCTTTCTTAATTAAGCCTTCAATCCACTCTTCCGTCGGAATATTTGGTGAGTGAATGTCATAAACACCTGGGCCGATTTCGTTCGGGTAATTGAACTCTTCAAACGCTTTAAGCAGTTCCATATTTGAGCGTGACGTTTCAATGGTAATCACATCCGCATCGAGCGCTGCAACAGAATCGATGATTTCATTGAACTCGCTGTAACACATGTGAGTGTGAATCTGAGTTTCTGGTTTTGCACTCGCTGCTGAGATCTTAAATGCATTCACCGCCCATTCTAAGTACGCTTTGTGATCGCGCTTTTTCAACGGCAGACCTTCACGAATCGCAGGCTCATCGATTTGGATGATATTGATGCCTGCATCTTGCAAATCAGAAACCTCATCACGCAGTGCTAAAGCCAGTTGTTGCGCGATTTCTTGACGTGTGATGTCTTCACGCGGGAACGTCCAACATAGAATCGTCACTGGGCCAGTTAACATGCCTTTCATCTGCTTGCTGGTTAGCGATTGTGCGTACGTCGACCATTCAACCGTAATCGGCTTTTCACGCTCAATGTCGGCAACCACAATGGCTGGTTTCACACAGCGCGAACCGTAACTCTGTACCCAACCAAACTTCGTCGTTTGGAAGCCCGCCAAATTCTCCGCGAAGTATTCCACCATGTCGTTACGTTCTGCTTCACCATGCACAAGTACATCTAGGTCGAGCGCTTCTTGGCGTTTTACGGCATCCGCAATGTGTCCTTTAAGTGCTTGGATATAGTCGGACTCAGATAACTGACCAGTACGATAAGCACTGCGCTGAACACGGATTTCACCTGTTTGAGGGAAAGAACCGATAGTCGTGGTTGGCAACAAAGGTAAACCCAACACTTCAGCTTGATGCGCAGCACGCTCCGCGTAAGGTGCGCTGCGCTCGGCAAGTGAAGCTGTAATATTGTTTAAACGAGCTTGCACTTGGGGCTTATTCACATGTGTTGCCGTTTTACGTGCTTTGATTGGCTGGCTATAGGTATCACAAGCGAGAATCGCATTTTGATCACCGTCGAGTGCTCGGCCAAGCAAAGCGACTTCTGTCACTTTTTGTTTTGCGAATGCAAACCAGCTTTTCACTTCTTCACTTAGCTCTGTTTCCAGTTCCAGATCAACTGGGCTATGTAATAGAGAACATGAACTCGCCACCCAAAGCTTGTCGCCCAATTTCTCTTTGACTGGCTGTAGACGTTCAAGTTGCGCACTCAAATCCGAGCGCCACACGTTACGGCCATTCACAACTCCGGCAGAAAGCACCCAACCTTCTGGTAGTTTGGCAACCACGTCGTCAAGCTGCTGAGGCGCGGCAGACAAATCAACGTGCAAACCGTCCACTGGTAACTCAACAATTTTGTCTAGGGTATCGGTGACAGAATCGAAGTACGTCGTTAGCAGCACTTTCACATCGCTACGAATCACTTGGTATGCCAGCTTGAACGCGTCAGCCCACTGTTTTTCTAGCTCAAGCGACAAAATCGGCTCATCAATCTGAACCCACTCAACACCTTGGCTCGCCAGCTTAGCCAAAATAGCTTGGTAAGCCGTAAGCAATCGTGGCAGTAGCGTCAGGCGATCGAACCCTTCTTCTACCTCTTTACCTAAGTAAAGATAACTAACTGGGCCGAGCAATACCGGCTTCACTTTATGCCCAGCTTGGACTGCTTCGTTGATTTCTTCAAACAGTTGCGGCCAGCTCACTTCAAACGTATCGTCCTTGCTGAATTCAGGTACGATGTAGTGGTAGTTTGTGTTGAACCATTTAGTCATATCCGATGCTGCTGCACCCGCACAACCACAACCCGCTTGAGATTGACCACGACCCACTTTGAAGAGCGTATCGAGATTAGGAAAACCACCTGCGTGACGTTTTGGCACGTGACCCAATAGCAACGTCGTCGTCAATACATGATCGTACCAAGCGAAGTCGCCAGCGGTAGTAAAACTTAAACCAGCCTCTGTTTGTGTTTGCCAGTTTTTAGCGCGCAGATCTGCACCGACTTTCTTAAGCTCTGTTTGATCGATGTCACCGCGCCAGTATTTTTCCTGAGCGAATTTTAATTCTCGTTTTTCACCGATGCGTGGGTAACCGAGTATGTGCGTTGTTGTAGCCATGTCCCTATTCCTTTTTCAACCTTGTTCAATTTGTTTAGGTCAGAGCATCTTTCTCTAAATTCACAAGATGTCTGGATGGCTAAACTATCTCTCTCCTCTGTCGTTTGGACAACGTCCATTTATTCAACTTGTTTATTAAAAAAATTCATCATGGGTCGATTTCATTCGCAAATAAATTACAACAATAGACGTCTAGACGTTTACATATCCGTTTTTTGTCGTTAAGTTAGTTATGTCTGTCGCAGTCAATCAATACGTTTTAACAGCAATAAAAAATTGCTTGCGAGTTAAGTGGATTTGTTTGATAAGTGTTTATTCTTAAATCAAAAATTCAAAGTAGCTATTGAGTATTTCAACAAGACAGAGCATTAAGAAACCATATTGAGCCGTTGTTGACTGGGATAGGAATTCGTTCACGGCGAACCACAAAGGATGAAAGGGATTCATGATAGAGCTAAAACATTTGCGAACATTAACTTCGCTTCGAGACACCGGCTCGTTAACTGCTACGGCTACTGCCTTGCACTTAACGCAATCCGCTCTTTCTCACCAAATCAAAGATCTCGAATCTCGTATTGGCGGTCAGTTATTTTTACGCAAAACTCGCCCAGTGAAATTTACCTCTGAGGGTGAAATTCTCTTGCGCCTCGCGGAAGATATTTTGCCAAAGTTGGCAAGAGCAGAAAACGAACTGGCAAGTTTGAAAGAGGACGTCAACGGTCGATTACACATGGCGATCGAATGTCACTCATGCTTCCAATGGCTCATGCCTGCTCTAAGGGAATATCAATTGGCGTGGCCAAGCGTCACGTTGGATTTTTCGTCCGGCTTCGGGTTTGAGCCCCTACCCGCATTGTTGGCTGGCGAGTTAGATCTCGTTATCACGTCGGATATTCAACCCCGTTCTGAGGTACATTATGAACCGTTGTTTGACTTCGAAATGCGCCTGATTACTGCAACCAATCATCCATTAGCTGACAAAGAAATTATCGAACCACAAGATCTTGCCGATCAAACTATGCTCTCTTATCCGGTTCAAAAACAAAGATTGGACGTTGTTAAGCACTTCTTGCAGCCGGCCGGCGTCGAGCCTGCCAGATGGAAGCAAGCGGACAATACCTTAATGCTGGTGCAAATGGTTTCGGCAGGGTTGGGCGTTGCGGCGTTGCCAAACTGGGCGATATCCGAGTTTTCTCGTCAGGGGTTAATCACCAGTAAACCATTTGGCAAAGGTTTGTGGCGTCGTCTGTTCGCAGCAACGCGTAACTCTGAAAAAGATAAGCGTTATCTGCAAGCCTTCTTTGCGACGGCGAGACAACAATGCAAAAGCCATCTTGACGGCATCAAGATGGCTTAACAACAAGGAATCGATTGAGACTAGCGTTCGTACGCTTTGAATTGATTGGTGAGTGGGTCGTACTGATAACCAAGCATATCAAGTTTGCCCACCACCGACTCAACATCCATTTCGTAGACCGAAGCCAACTCGTCAAAACTGTCGCACTCTAAGCGTAGTTTTTCGTTGACGATACCCAACAAAATGATGCTATCCAGATTGCCTACATTGCTTAAATCCATCGCGACACTCCTCTTCGACAACGTATCAAGGTATATACCCAAGTGACTTCAAGATGTAGAGTTCAGAGCGTTGTCACTAATTCAAGTTCAAGACGGAATAGCCAGCTATTTCCAAGTTTTTTGACGATGAAATTGCTTTAGTGACACGCTCCCAAAGGGCGAGTTGTCTTGGTTCGCATGCTTTGTTAACAATTTTTGATTTAGAACCACTAGATCTTCAAATTGTTGCCTCGCCTTCAAACCAAGTCATTCTCGCTGAACCAAGCATCTCGAGGTTACTTGGGTATATACATACAGCGTAGACAGGATCTGGAGAATTTAAAGTGAGCTCACTCGAGATCGTGAACTCACTATCAGACTGTTAAACAGCCAGAGCAAACAAACCTTGTAGGCTTGTCATGGAAGCAAGAGCAAGCAGCAAAGCAATGCTCAGTTGCACTTTTTCTGGCGCCTTATGTGTGAAGATATGCCAACACCAAACCACAATGGTAGAGATAAGCAGCGCTAAAGAGATCAAAATCGGCTGCGTCGCGCTCGCAAGCGTAGCTTCATCCAATTGGTACGATGAAAATAAAATCGCAAGCACCAATAACATGCCAGAAACAATACCCGTTACGGGTAAAATACGGTGAAACGCCTGTAGTCGGCTACGGGCAATCGTAAGCAGCAATTGAGAGAACGACGCACCTAAGAAGAAGATCATCACAGCCATCGCTGCTGAAGCAGGCCAATTAGGCTGTTCAAACACTTGAATGCTCACGTAAGCAAACGCCAAACCATTCGCCAAATGCAGCGCCCACAACGGGCCCTTTTCACGCGTTTTCTTAGTCTGAACTTGAGAGTAGAAATAGAAAATCGCGAACACCACCATAAACGCTTCAATACGAAGTGATGCCACCGCAAGCCAAAGTACCCCTATCGCAGGCAACATTTTGTGGAGACGACCTCGCTGACCCGGACAAATATCGCCCTTGATCAAAAGCAAAGTCAGCAGCGCTTGTGCGCCAAATAACATTGGAGGGAAAGTAACCAGCAATTGTTGAATCATGTTGAATGCAAGCTCAAAAGTCGTTTTGGGGTGGCGATAATAGCAAATCACCTATCGCCAAACCACCTAAACTCTCCGCCTAACTTGCGATCCAAATTGCATCAAACAGGCTTAATGCTCATGCGTTCAATATTAAGCCTGTGCAGCAATACTTGACCTAGTCATTAGCAAGAAGCCAGATACTGCAAGGCATCATCTTGAGTGAGTAGCCCACGATATTCTTCTTTGGCGTCGCACAAGATCCAAGGGAAGCCTATACCAGCTTTGATCAAATCTCGAATGGCCGCTACTGGCAAACAGGCATCAACTTGTTCAAATGCGGTGCTCATCACCTGATTGACTGGCCGTTTCCAAAGTCGATGTTCGCGCTCGGTTTCTAAATCTGTCCCCATCGCTGGCGTCATGTGCAAGTTGACTTGCTCTTTGGTGATCAACCCAACGCAGCGGTTTTCATTGATGACCACCAAAGGTGCGCTTGGGCTCAGATTCATGTATTCCACCGCCAAAGACAGCGGTTCACCTGGGTCGAGTCGGCGCACATCGTGATGACATAACGACTGTAACATCGCATCTTGAGTCGGTTTAACCATCACACCATTAAAAAGTTTGTCATGAGCTTGAGCCGTATCGAGTAGTACGACTGGCAACGCCTGAGAAAAGAGAAAGCCCTGCATGTAATCAACACCAATACCAGCCAACACTTCGAGCTCGCGTTGTGACTCGACACCTTCGGCAACCACCTCGACGTTCAGCTTGTGTGCCAAATCGGTAATGGTTTTGACGATGTTATAACTTGTACTGCCCTCATGAATATTCTTGACGAACTTGCGGTCGATTTTTAGTACATCAAATTGCCCTTCTTCCAAATAAGAAAACGAAGAGTAGCCCGTACCAAAGTCGTCAATCGCAATTTGAATACCCTCTTGGCGAATCTGTTCTAACGCAAACGCGTGTTCTTCATCTTGCTCGAAATACGCGGTTTCTGTTAACTCAATAGTCACCAGTTTTGGGTTTACATCGCTGGCTTTAATCAAATCGAGCGATCGCTGGAGAACTTGCAATGAATCCAGCTTGGTATTCAACGAGCGATTAATGGAAAGTCCGATATTTTCGCCATAGATTTTTTGCAAATGTGGCCACTGCTTCAGCGCGGTTTGGCAAACAACGTCATCCAGCGCAGCGATCAACTCCAGGTCTTCAATGATGGAAATCATCTCTTGCGTGCTGTACTCGCTGTTTTCGTGATAGAAGCGCGCTAATGCCTCGAACTTCACCACATTGCCGGTTCGCGTTTCAATAATTGGCTGAAAATACACATCCACCAGCTCACTTTCAATTTGGGTTTTCAGGAACGTTTCCAAATGCTGACGTTTCACCAACTCGGCGTGAAGTTCACTGTTGTAAAAGTTGAAGTAGCCGTTTTCTCCAGCTTTCGAAGACACCATCGCTTGCGCCGCATGAGCAAGTGCCTGTTTGGGATTGTTGGTGTCATACCCAAGAACAGAAACCCCGGTTTGCCCTTCCACAATCGTAGCGTGCATTTTGTTCCCCATTTCACTTCTCAGCTCAGAAAAGAAGCCTTTCATGGCTATTTGAATCAAGCGCAAGGGGCTCAACCACTGACAATGTGGCGTTTGTAAACAGACCACAAAGACGTCTCGCGACAACTGCCCCGCAATGCTGGTGTAGCGACTACGCATGATAAAGTCCGCAAAACCTAGCTGTTGTTCCAACATGCATTTCTGGGCAAAGTTCGGTCTTAGCGTCATCACGATATTAAGGTCTTTGTGACCACTTTCGTTTGCGAGGTTATCCAATTGAAGTTCGAATTCATCTCTGGTTGGCAAAAATGCCGACCAGTCTTGCACTTGCTCACAACGATTTTTCATCCACAAAAGGGAAGCCGAGATATCCGTTGAAAAACCGAGAAAAAGCACACGCCCTGAATTGAATGTGAGGCGATAGATACACAAATGATGCGCTTGGTTACTGCCATTGGCTGTGCGGCTAAGAAGATTGCCGCTCCAATACCCTTCTTCATCAATGTGTTTCCAAAGTTGATCGTAGAACGCTTGGCTATGGTGAGAAGTGCTGAAGATGTAGGTTTTTAACCCAACGAGATCACGATTTTGATACCCCATCTGAAGCTCAAAGGCGCGATTGCAACCAAGAATACGCGTGTCCTCATCGGCAACGAGTACGCCGACGTTTGGCAAATCGAAGATGGTTTCAAGAATCTTCGCCAGCTCTTCACACCCAGTGATGGTCAGCTGAGGAATGATTGTGCCTTGAACAATCCGCTCGTTGAGCTTTTCAAAACTCATGGTGACATGAATGAGCTTGGCGTCACTAGGCATTAAGCAGCAAGAAAAATGCCCTTGCCCACCCATAAATTCGACGCCCGCAATGCGTTGACGACAAGCCTCTTGCTGCCCCATCAACATATATTGAAGCAGCTCATCTAAACTGTTAATCGGACGTTTAAAGCCAAAAGCATTGGCCATGCTTGGTTGGTCGCATTCAAACTCACGAGTATAGATGTCATAAGACCATTCCACGACCTGAGTGTGATTGGCTGCGTGCTGCACTTGTCCTTGTGCAATCGTTAGTGATTCGCTCATTTCCTAGCCCCCTTATTTTGGTCGGCCTTTTTGCTCTCCATTCAAAACCCAATGTCACTGTCGATGTTTGAGGAACCTTTAGGTTCTCTGTTCTGACTCGAAAGTTAACAGGTTAAGCCTTGCCGTTTTGAATGTTGCTTCGAGCATGCTCGGCACATGCACTTTTAACTATGCACTAATTTGATTATAGGCGAGTTTCAAATAAGCATTCCATTGCTTATCAAATGTATTAAAATTGCGACAAACAAATCTAAGCAGGCTAATAACCATAAGGCTTCAAAGGGGATATCAGATAAAAAATCGTCGATATAACAATGATATTTCTGCAAACCAAATAAAACTCGCTGAACTGGGCTTGAATAGATGAGTTTGTTATAGATACCTGATCATCAAATCGCTATAATTCGCGCTCCCTGGAACAGAGAGCAAAATATGACCAATAACATCACTCCTATTCATGAGTACAAAAAATACTGGGCAGAGTGTTTTGGTACGGCACCTTTCTTGCCGACCAGTCGCAAAGAAATGGATGCCCTAGGATGGGATAGCTGTGACATTATCATCGTAACCGGTGATGCTTACGTAGATCACCCGAGCTTTGGTATGGCTATCATTGGCCGTCTGCTAGAAGCGCAGGGTTTCCGTGTCGGTATCATTGCTCAACCAGAATGGCAAAACAAAGATGCGTTCATGCAGCTTGGTAAGCCAAATCTGTTCTTCGGGATCACTGCGGGTAACATGGACTCCATGATCAACCGTTACACCGCGGATAAAAAACTTCGTCACGATGACGCGTACACACCAAATAACGAAGGTGGCAAACGCCCAGACCGCGCGACTTTGGTTTACTCTCAGCGTTGTCGTGAAGCTTACAAAGAAGTACCAATTGTTTTAGGTGGTATCGAAGCTAGCCTACGCCGTGTTGCGCACTACGATTACTGGTCAGATAAAGTTCGCCGTTCGGTACTGTTTGATGCAAAAGCAGACATCCTACTTTTCGGTAACGCAGAACGCGCACTTGTAGAAGTAGCGCATCGCATTGCAAATGGCGAAGACATCAGCACCATGACCAATATTCGTGGTACTGCCGTGAACTTGCCAGCCGCGCCAGAAGGCTACACGGTTATCGATTCTTCTCGCATTGAAAAACCTCTTAAGGAAGCGTTCGTACCAAAGAACCCATACGAAGTAGAAACTCAGTGTGAAACTAAAAAAGATGAGCCAGTTGCACAACCAATCACGATTCGCCCATCACGCCACGATGCTGCGACAACTGCGGTTCGCCTGCCTTCGTTTGAAAAGCTAAGAAACGATCGCATTCTTTATGCTCATGCAAGTCGTGTATTGCATTTAGAAACGAACCCGTACTCAGGTCGAGCGTTACTTCAAAGCCATGGTGATCGTGAACTTTGGGTAAACCAAGCCCCAATCCCATTGACGACCGAAGAAATGGACTTTGTGTTTGGCCTGCCTTACGCGCGTGTTCCTCATCCTATGTACGGCAAAGCAAAAATTCCAGCGTATGACATGATCAAAACGTCTGTGAACATCATGCGTGGTTGTTTTGGTGGCTGTTCTTTCTGTTCAATTACCGAGCATGAAGGTCGAATTATTCAAAACCGCTCGAAAGAATCGATCATCAATGAGATTGAAGAAATTCGCGACAAAGTTCCGGGCTTTACCGGCACAATTTCCGATCTTGGTGGCCCGACTGCAAACATGTACCGCCTAGGTTGTAAAGATCCAAAAGCGGAAGCGAACTGTCGTCGTCCGTCTTGTGTATTCCCGGGCATCTGTAACAAGCTAAATACAGACCACAAACACACCATCGATCTATACCGCGAAGCGCGTAAAGTTGAAGGCGTGAAGAAAGTGATGGTCGCATCTGGCGTACGTTACGACCTTGCGATTGAATCACCAGAATATGTAAAAGAGCTCGTAACTCACCACGTAGGTGGTTACTTGAAGATTGCACCGGAACATACAGAGAAAGGCCCTCTTGATCTGATGATGAAACCGGGCATGGGCACGTACGATCGCTTTAAAGAAATGTTCGAGAAGTACAGTGCTGAAGCAGGCAAAAAGCAGTACTTAATCCCTTACTTTATCTCTGCGCACCCAGGCACAGAAGATGAAGACATGCTGAACCTTGCTCTGTGGCTGAAGAAAAACAACTTCGAGTGTGACCAAGTACAAAACTTCTACCCATCGCCGATGTGTAACGCAACATCAATGTACTACTCAGAGACTAACCCTCTGAAACGCGTGAAATACAAACAGCGCGAAGACATTCCAGTAGCGAAAGGTGAACGTCAACGTCGTTTGCACAAAGCACTACTGCGTTACCACGATCCTGCTAACTGGCCATTGATTCGTGAAGCACTGATCAACATGGGCAAGAAGCATTTGATTGGTGACAAACCAACATGTTTGGTTCCTGCTGAAGATATTGATGCTCAAACTCCAGCGCAACGTCGTAAGTCTGGCCGTCACGGGGCAAACCGCTTTGCAACCAAACATACCAAAAACCAACCAGGCTTCGGTGGTCATTTGAACAAACGCTCTGAAGGCGGTTCAAAAGATGGTAAACCATCTGGCAACCGTAACGGTTCTGGTAAAGTACAAGGTGGTCAACGCCCTGCTAGCAACGGCCAGCGCCCTAGCGGCAACGGTGCAAACCGCCCAGCAGGTAGCAAGCCGCAAGGCCAAGGTCGTCCACAAGGCCAAGGCAAACCAGCAGGTCAACGTAAGCCAAAACGTCGTTAGTTCATTAGAACTTGAATATTAAAAAGGGCTCCAGAGGTAACTCTGGAGCCCTTTTGTTTTGTTCGATATTTCTCGCCAATCGTTTTGCCGGAAATGAACCTAGTGAGCTGGCTTGAACTCACTCGCTTGATTAAGACAACTTGAACTTACTCAACTCACCGTGAAGATCACTGGCTTTTACTGTCAGTTCGTTACTGATCGCTACAGAAGATGACATGGTATCCATCACTTCCATCGCCGTATCATTAATCACAACCACATTGCGGTTGATCTCTTCCGACACCGAACTTTGCTCTTCTGCCGCTGAAGCGATCTGATTATTCATATCATTAATTACTTCAATAGCTTGGTTGATTTCGGCCAACGCCAACTGCGCTGCTTGTGTTTCTTCTTTGGTATCCACCGCTTGCTTCTGGCTTTGCTCCATCAACACGACGATTGATTGCGTTTCTTGCTCCAAACGAGCCAACATTGCACGAATTTCTTCTGTCGAGCCTTGCGTGCGCGTTGCAAGGTTGCGGACTTCATCGGCTACCACAGCAAAACCACGACCCGCTTCACCAGCACGCGCAGCTTCAATCGCAGCGTTCAGCGCCAACAAGTTGGTTTGATCGGCAATGCCACCAATCTCACTCAGAATACCCTGAATAGCCGTGCTTGAAGCCACCAAATTCTGCGTCTGGTGCTGTGCATCATTCACTTGCGAAGCGAGGTTATCCACCGCGCTTGCAGCATTGTCCATACGCGACATGCCATTCGCGCTATTGCTTTGAACTTGGCTTGCCGCCGCTGCTGCTTGTACCGCAGAATTTGCCACTTCTTGTGCGGTTGCGCTCATCTCATTAATCGCCGTTGCTAGCGAGTTGACTTCGTTCACTTGAACGTTCAGTTGATCTCTCGAAGCCGCCGCACGTGCTTGGCCTTCACTTGCGTTTTTATCAACTTGGTCTGCCGTCGCCATTACGGTTAAAAGCATTTCCTGAATGCGAGCGAGGAAAGTATTAAACCAGTGCGCCAGTTGGGCGGTTTCGTCCTTACCTTTCACCTCAATGCGGTAAGTTAGGTCGCCCTCGCCTTGTGCTGCGTCTTTAAAACGCTCCACTAAGTTAGTTAAAACTTTGCCCAACGAGGTCGCGATCATTGTCATCGCAACAATACCAATCAGAGCCGCAATAATCCCTGCCCACACTCCCTTTTCAAGAGCTTCTGCACTTTGTTCTTCACTCCATCGCTCGTAGTCATCCACGTTCTTTTTAAGGAAGCTACTGGGAACCGACACCATAACGATCCAAGGCGCATCGCTGGTGTCAATTGCAGTAATCGCATACTCATCCCCGCCAAACGTCACAAGGCCTGCGCCCTTTTGTTTCGCAATGGATTGAATACGAGCCCATTGAGACGCCAACTCATGAGAGACTTTCTTGCCCACTTGATCCGCTTGGCTGCTGTTCGCCAGTGTGATGCCTTTCCACGAAGAAATCAGAATACGGCCTTGTCCATCAAACAAGTCGCTCGCGTAATCTTCACTTTGGCTTTGTAACTCGTTCAATGACAAATCAAAACCGAGAGAGCCGATGATCTCGCCACGTAACTTGATTGGTTGGCTGATGGTCGTGATCAGTTCTTGTTTGCCGCGAACCGGATACATGTACGGTTCCATCACGAACGTTTTGCCCGTTTCGAAAGGCATCAAGTGCCAATCGTCTTTACGCTCACCGTTGTTGTTTAATTCAGTATTGCTAAAGCTATCCATCGCCACAACATCAAAACTGTTGTGCGAATTTGGCGAAAAGAATGGTGCTAAGTAGCCTTCGCTATTAAAGCCAAGGCTTTTGTCTTGAATCGTTGGCTCAACCCACGATGGCTTTTCCCATACCATGTAACCAGCAAACACAGCTTTGTTCTGAGCTTCTAGCGACGCAATAAACTGTTTAACAATAATGTCTGGCGTCGCGGCCGTCTCTGCGCTTAATTCGATAATTGAACGCGCTTGCTTTAAGTTCGCCAACACTGGCTCTAACTGGTTGGAAATATTCAGCCCTTGCTGAATCGCCGTATTGCTCAGGTCGGTCGTGGTGGCTTCGGTCAGTTGAGATTTTACTTTTGTAGTGATTTGTTCATTCACTTGCGTGAACGCATTGGTTGTCATACCCATTGCAATCAATAGAGTGAAGGCCATTGCCCCACCCGCAATGACAGCAATTCGAGTGCGTATACTGTTAAACATGATAGCCTCACAAATTGATTTTTATCTGGCATTAAGCATTGAAAGGATCATGGATTTTAAACAAGTAAAGTTAATGGGAGACTTTCATTTATGAATAGTTCAAGAACAGAAAATGTAGTTTTATTAATAAAAATAAAATAATGCAGCGTTTCGCTTATGCATGAAACCATTGATTTGATTGAATTATCTCAAAAAAAGAGAATCTAAGCGTTTGTATTTAAACGCAATAACCATATCTAAAAAATGGTTTTATAAAAAGTAAGAACCTTCCCTATCAAGTGCACTTGTGAAGATTGGCAATTATTAATAATGTGCTCAGTGTCACATAAATAATTCAGTATCTTCATGTTTTATATGGAGTTAACAGAACCAACCAATCTATACCATTTATATTTCAATCAGTATTGATAGATATAAATAAACAGGTACAACTGTATTTAAGTTAGACATTGAAAACCGACACAAAGGTGAGAAAATCATTGTCGACAACTTTTTCACACCTATAGTGAATAATGTTCGTTAAGATCAACATTCGAATTTATCGAGATTGGATAAGAATAAATGAAACGTGTACTTTTGGTAGAAGATAATCGTGAAATAGCGGGAATGTTGTTCGATTATTTTGAGTGTGCTGGCATGCAGCTGGATTATGCCGACAACGGTGAGCTAGGCTTAAAGCTGGCGATGGATAATGCGTTTGACATCATTTTGCTCGACCTCATGCTGCCGCGCATGGATGGCCTAACACTGTGCAACAAGCTGCGCGATGCGGGTAATAACACTCCGGTGTTGATGTTGACAGCACTTGATAGCCGAGACGACATGCTCAAAGGCTTCCAACACGGCGCCGACGACTACCTCACCAAACCGTTTGATCTCGATATTCTTGAAGCACGCATGACTGCATTGATTAAACGCTATCGCGGTACGGTTGCATCAACCAAACTCCAGTATGGCGAAGTGTCTATCGATCAAAAAACGCATCAAGCCTACCGTCAAGATAAGCTGTTGGCGTTGAATCCAACCACGTACACTATTCTAGAAATGCTGGTCAAAAATGCCCCCGAAGTTGTGACGCGTGAAGAAATCGCATTCCGCCTATGGCAAGAAAATGAGCCAAACAATGACGTTTTGCGCAGCCACATTTATCAACTGCGCGGTCAACTCGATAAACCCTTTGAAGAACATTTATTGAAAACCATCCCTAAAGTCGGCTTCCGCTTGGAGCCGGGGGCATGATTCGCCGCTTATTTAACAACACACAAAGCTTAACTGGACGCCTCGAACTCTTCTTCCTGTTGGTGTCGATTGTGATTGGTCTGCTGTGCTTCGCACTTGTTAGTGGCGCGTTGTTGTGGTCGGAAGATCGCGTCGGTGAACGACGTATTATGATCGACAAGAAAGAAGCGATTGAGCATTTTAGGCGTCATCCTGGCGACGGAATGATAAAGCTCGATCTGCTAACAACGGCGTACAACGACATCAATCTGATCCCGCCTATCTACCAGCCTTTTTTGCAAGACAAGCAGTACTTTCTCGGTGAAGTCGGTCAAGAGCCGAACACCAGAATGATTTACATGAGCACTTTTAACCAAAATGGCGAAGAGCACCCTATCATTCTGATTTCACTCATTGATGAAATCGAAATCACCTCAACCGAGTTTGTTTATGTCATCGTAATGGTACTAGCGGTGGTAACGGCGCTTATTCTAATTTTTGGCAGCCTTTTACTGCGCCTATCACAACGTTTGATTGAGCCAGTCAGCGCACTCAAGGTGCAGCTAGACCAACACCAAGGCGATACATCCCAAAAATTCATCGTGCCTGAAGGTTCGGCTAAAGAGTTCCAAACGTTAGCCTCTCAGCTCAATGAATATCGCAGCCAAATCAATCAGGTGATCAAACGCGAGCAAGCTTTTGCGCGATATGCCAGTCATGAACTGAGAACGCCACTAACGGTGATGAAAGGATCGAGCAGCCTGCTAGCCAGAAGCCCAAGCACGCCGTTTCAAGAGCGTCAGATTGGCCGTATTCAAGATGCTACTCAGCAGATGTCGACCATGGTTGATGCTTTGTTGGGTTTGGTGCGATATGAACGCAACACAGACGACAGCCCCGTTCGAACCATCTCAGAGCAAGAGCTTCACAACATCGTTGCTCTTAGCCAAGCGCAAGCCGATGAAAAGTCGTTGGAATTTAATGTACAGATATTGGGCCATCCGCAAACCAAAGCGACCACTGCAGTGCTTAACATTACGTTGAGTAACTTAATTCGCAACGGCATTGCAGCCACGTCAGCAGGAACGATTCATATCACCATGACCGATACCACACTGTCGGTGAGAGATGAAGGTGAAGGCTTCTCTTCCGTGCCAGATGCCGAAGGCCATGGTTTGGGGCTCATGATTGTGGATGACTTATGCCGACGCTATGGCTGGCAATTCACTATTGATACACATTCTGAGGGTGGATGTGAGGCTGTGATTGACCTTTCGTCAGAGCATCATGAGGCTTGCTCAGAGTAACTTCCTCAGCACTAGATTCAATCAAGAGGTATCTCATTTGCTCAGTATCAAAACGGGCGGTTCGATACCTCTTTCTTATTCGATTGAATGAAATCTTATGCCGCAAGCGCAACTAGTCGTTCGAATGCTTGCGATGCCGATTCCGACGCTTCGCACACAGAAAACACATCTTCGATAAAGTACTTCAACGCTCTGGATTCAATGGCTCTGATTGCAGCTTGCTGCTCGCCCGATAAATAGCCGTAAATGCTCGCCGCGCCAAAGTCACCGAAGATCATCTCCCCTTGCTCGTTCACCAACGTATTGTGCGCATACAAATCACCATGACACACCTTGTTGTCGTGTAAGTGATTAAATACGTCCACCATCTGCTCAACAATAGAATTCATTTGCTCGATTGTCAGCGTAAACCCTTGTGGGAACGTATCCCGGGTGCAGGTTTCCAACGTTGGCGGTAAACCCAAGTTGTAGTAACTGTTTGGAATCAGCTCCATCACCAACGCAAGCTCTTTACCGTCATCCACTTGCGCGATGGATTTCACTAAGTTGTTGTGATGCCCAGCTTGCAAACACGCTTCAAGTTCATCATGAGGGTAACCGTCACTGGTGACCTCGCCCTTGAACACTTTTACCGCAACTTCACTCGGGAAGTCGTATTGAGCATCAATCCAGTTAGCATGAGAAATCACGCCACTTGCCCCTTGGCCGAGAACATGGTTAAGCGAGTAACTGTTTGAGGTCACTTTCGGCACACTGTTTAGCGAAGATGGGTGTTTGCAGAATGGATTACCTGCAAAAGCAAACCATGCCAATTTAGGTAGCTTCATCAACACATCCGGAAAGTGCTCTAGCTGGTTCGCAGAGAGACGAATCAGTTCCAAATTAACTAAGTTTTCCATGCTACTTGGCAGTAGTTTGATGCGATTCCCCGCCAGTGCAAGCTTTCTTAAGCGCGGCCTTTCACCCAGACTGTTTGGCAGCGTTTCAATCTCGTTGTCAGTCAGGATCAGCCAACGTAACTGACTTGGTAGTGAGGCTTCACTCACCACTTTGATCTTGTTGGTTTTAAACCCAACCATCTCAAGGTTTGGCAGCTTGCCCAATACCTCTGGTAAATGGGTGAACTGATTATTGGAAGCAAAAATGATTTTTAGTTTGGTCAGCTGTTCCACTTCTTGTGGCAAATCTGACAGTGCGTTGCCGGATAAATCTAACACTTCAAGCGAGTCTGCAAGCTCTAAAATTTCCATAGGGAACTCAGTTAGCCCTTCAGCCAACTTCAGTTGTTTAATTCCTACTAATTGTCCTGTTTTTAATTGTTCTAGAGTCTGCAAAACTAAGCCTTCTGATTGAATGGAAATAAGCGGAGTAGTGTACGTGGCTTGAGGTAGAAAGGCGAGTCATGGGGTGGAATAGCATGGAATCAAAGTAACCAAAGGATAGAAGTGAAACCATTGCAATGGTATTACAGCACCGGTGAGTGCGAGTCAAAACATCAGGAATAACCGAAATGGTTGTACTGAAACACAGACTTTTTATCTGGGTTTAATGGCGTTACACTACGCGCCCTTTTTAAATGGCAAAGGTGACACGGTTTATTCCGTCAGCATCGACATGAAACTCTCAGAAAGTCCTATCACCCAACATAGCTTTAATGGGCACAAATTTTTCCTTAAACGTGACGACATGCTCCACTCTCACTTTTCTGGGAACAAAGCACGTAAGTTTATGACGTTAATGGAAGAGCAAAATCCCAACATCACCACGTTAATAAGCTTTGGCTCCGCTCAATCTAATGCCATGTACTCGCTAGCGGCTCTCGCCCAGATTAAAGGTTGGGCATTTGAGTTTTATGTTCATCACATTCCATCTTGGCTAAAAAGCTCCCCCATCGGAAACTATCGCGGCGCTCTCGATTTGGGTATGAAAATCACCGCCATGCAAGACATCGGTAGCGAACTTCACCCTAGTGAATACATCCACCAGGTACGAAGAGTAGATGAGTCGACATTGCTGATTCCAGAGGGTGGACGTTCCCACCTCGCTGAAGCTGGCATCAAACAGTTAGCACGAGAAATTCTTGATTGGACGCGATTGAGAGGTAAAGAGCAGTTTACGGTCGCCCTGCCATCAGGTACTGGCACGACGGCTTTATATCTTCATAAACATTTAAGCCCACACGGCATAGAAGTGCTAACTTGCCCTTGCGTAGGCGATGCAGATTACTTAACTGAGCAGTTCAACCAGCTCGGTGAAAACAGCCACCCAACCATTTTAACCGTGCGCAACAAACACCATTTTGGTCGCTTGTACGAAGAAGATTACATCACATGGAAAGCACTCTTTGAGCAAACCGACCTCGAATTTGACCTGTTATACGACCCGTATATGTGGCAATGCCTCACCCCTTGGTTGGAAGAGAACACAGATAAAACGGTGATTTATATTCACCAAGGCGGGTTACTTGGCAACGAGTCGATGTTGCCAAGATATCAACGAGAATTTGAATAGCGTGTTCAAATAAAGTTGTTGCTGATTACAGTGATTCCACTATTTGATGAGCGCCAGAATTTCTTTGAATTCAGGTGCTCGGCAATCTTCGACCATTTCATACAAACACATTTCTAACCCAGTGAGCACCACACCGTTAGCGGTTAACTTCGCAAGAGCGAGCGCTTTATTGGCAGCGGTTCGGGAAGAGACACAATCCGTGACTAATTCAACGCGATAACCGGACTGGCGCAGAGAAACCGCGGTTTGATAGACGCAAATGTGGGATTCAATACCGCAAACCAACCAGGTATCAACTTTCGCGTTCTCCACCGCGACCTTAAACGTCGCCTCTTTGCAACCATCAAACGTGTACTTGGTAATAGGTAAATGCGTGCTTTCAAGCACTTCACGAATCGGCTCCGCGGTTGGGCCCAACCTTTCTGGATTCTGTTCTAGCCACAGAATAGGCAAATCTAGTGCTTTGGCACCCTTTACCAGTTTCGTGATATTTTCAATCAGTGCGTCGCTTTCATGCATTAATGTAGCGAGTTTGCCCTGAACATCCACCACAATCAGGCCCGTGTTTCCTTTCGATAACATTTCCATCTCCTATCTTGTGCGACCACAAACCATACTCAACAAGTTGAACAACAGTTAATGTATCAGAACCCTTTCATGTTAGAGCAATAAAACCTAGAAAGATGACCTTCGCTCACACATTTGCCCTTAGGTAAGGGTGGTTTGAACTGACTATTTAAATTTCTCTCGAATTAGCTCAATCAAGGCTTTGACTTTATTGGGCAGAAATAAGGCCGAGGGATAAATCAGAGTAAGATGCTGCTTCGGATGCGCAAATTGAGGCAGCACCTCGACCAACAAACCATCTCGCAATGCAGGCTTGGAATGAATTTGTGGAATAAACGCGATGCCGTTTCCTGCTATCGCCATCGAGCGCAGCAAGTTGAGGTCATCCGAACGCAACGCCACATGCAGATCTGAATCGAGCAAATCGGCATTGTAACGATTAGTTAAAAGGCGATGCTGCTTAAGATCTTCCACCGTTTTTACTGGCGGATGCGATTCTAGATAGGCTTTTGACGCAACAAAGTGACTACGATAAGGCAAAAGACTGAACTGCACATAGCTGTCATCGGTGACTTTGACCACGCTAGGAAGAAGCTGCAAATCAAACGATTGACGCTTAAGATCGACACTCTCTTGATGGTTTTCAATCTCGACCGAAATCTCCGGATACCGCGTTGTGTACTCGGTGATGATCGCGTTAAACGCGGCAGAGCTCATCAATGCGGAAGGAATGGCTAAACGCACCTTGCCCGTTAGCTCTTGTTGATATTCATGCATGGCATTTAAACCTTGCTGAATATGGTCAATAGGCTGCCCCACCAACTCAAACAAGCGTTTCCCGTGCTCCGTCAACTCAATGCTGCGTGTTGTGCGGATCAAAAGCTGTACCCCGAGTGATTTCTCTAATTCTTGCAGGCGACGACTCACTTTTGAGCGTTGTAGTTGATTCGCCTCTGCCGCCGCACTTATACCGCCGTGAACCACCGTCTGAGTGAATAGGTAAATATCATCAAAACTAACGTTCATTGTCCTACTTTTAGGTCATTTATGTTCGTATTATCATTCTACTGAATTGTGAGTGACTTCTCTATAATCCGCTATCCAATATGTTTAACGGAACTTGTAATGACGGCTGACCAAAAATTCAAACACTGGATGCGAACTTTGATTGTCCTGTTCATCGTACTATTTTTGTACATTATCATTGCTGACCGCCACGCTCCCTTAACGACCGAAGGACGAGTACAAGGATACGTTGTCCAAGTCGCGCCCGAGGTATCTGGCAAAGTGACTGACGTTCTCATCGAAAATAACCAGTCCGTTCAAAAAGGCGATGTGTTGTTTACGATTGATGATCGTAAATACAAGATAGCGCTTGAACAGGCGGAGCTGTCTCTGCAGTCCGCTTATGAAAAAGAAGCAACGCTGTATTCTCAACGCGAAGCCGCTCTTGCCAATATTGCCCGCGCACAAGCGACATTTGATAATGCACACCGCGAGTACAACCGCTTACTGACGTTATCGAAACAGAAAGTCATCTCTCAATCGACACTCGATAATGCCTTTGCCCAAAATCAGGTATCACGTGCAGCGCTTAAAGCGGAACGACAAAACTTAAAAGTCATTGAGGCGCAATTAGGCGATCAAAAAGGTCAAAGCACCGCCGTTCGAATTGCCAAAAACGGCATCGAAAAGGCGCAACTTGATTTGGCAAATACCGCGGTACTCGCTCCCAGTGATGGTGTCGTGACCAACCTTCAACTAGAAGTGGGCACAATGGCAAACACCAACATGCCACTGCTGACATTTGTACCAACAGGATCACTCTGGGTAGCCGCTGATTTTCGTGAAAAATCCGTCGCGAACGTAGACAAGACTTTCCACGCCTTGGTCACATTTGATGCCAACCCAGGTTCGGTGTACGACTTTGATTTAGCTAGCCGCGATTACGGTGTAGCAGCCGCACAACAAACGCCTAATGGCGCACTAACCAAAGTGGAAGTCAACAACCGCTGGGTACGTGATGCGCAGCGTACACGAGTGAACCTAACCAGCAGCGAAGAGTTACCACCAGCACTGTTTGTCGGCTCTCGCGCTACCATTGTTTTGTACCCAGACAACAGCATTTTCTGGCAGTTGATGGCGCAAGCACAGATTCACCTCGCAAGCTGGTTCCACTTCATTTACTAGGCGGCGACAATGAAAACCTTACGAATTTGGTTCGGCTGCTCTTTAGGGCTCGCGCTAAGCATGATCTTCGGTTGGTCTTACGGATTTTTTGCCATCATGATGCCGCTGTTTATATTGGGCAGAATGGACAACTTTAATCTTTCGGCTTTATTGATCGTGTTTTTCTCTGCGGTGTGGACAACCATACAAGCCACATTTTTGCTGGAATACTTGCAGTTTCATCCAACATTAATGACCGTTGCCGTCGGAATTATGATGCTGTTCAAGTGCATTGCAATGATGAACCAGAAAACCTATTTGTTTGGTTACATGGGATTGTTGGTGGGTTCAATTGTGTTGAACTTTGCCAGCTATAACTTCATGGATATTGAAGAGTTCAACGTCAACATGTGGGTGATGGCGTTCAGCAATATTTTTGTTTGCGCATTCGCGTATTGGTTGTTCCCGGAGCCAAAATCCCCCGCCGAGCACATTGAGATGTCGACCCCAGTAAAAAGCGATATTGACTACATCAGCCAAGTTGCTATGGGTTGGGTAGTGGCGATGGCGGCATTTATCGTATTCCAAGTAGCGGACTTATATGACTCGCTGTCCGCACAAGCTTCCATTTTGATCATCCTAACCCCAATGACTTTAGCGGGCTCGCTCGCCATGGCAAAAATTCGCATCATCGGCACCGCACTAGGCTGCATCGCAGGGATGGCTGTTCAGCTGATATTGGGCAGTTGGTATGGGCATGGGCTACTCTTTTGGCTCGCCTTTACCATTGCTATGGGGCCATTCTGCTCGTGGCTCACCAAAGGGCAAATTAAAGCGGCTATCGCGTTTTCTGCCATGTCTGCCCTATCGGTTCCGCTGACGACCTCATTGGTGCCAGAACAAAAAGACGCGTTCTTTTCGATCTTGTACCGTTTCAGCTCGATTTTCGTTGCGGTTCTGCTCACCGCGATGGTGATGTGGGTAGTGCATCACTGGATTCGTGTAATGTTGCTAAAGCATCCTGAAGTTCGACAGCTAGAAATGAACTAGCGCGAAGTTACAACGTCTGTTTTAAGAAAAAACCAAGAACCGAGCTCTTGGTTTTTTTGTTTATCTAAAGGGAAAATATTTTGAATAACTTAAGCAGACAGCTCTCTACGAACAATCTCCGCTCCCGCACTTAGCGCATTGAGCTTAGCGGTTGATACTTCACGAGACAAAGGCGCCATACCACAGTTGGTGCATGGGTAAAGCTTGTCGGCATCAACGTATTTCAATGCCTCTCGCAGTGTATTCGCCACTTCTTCTGGCGTTTCAATTTCGTTGGTTGCAACATCAATCGCACCAACCATCACTTTCTTACCGCGAATCAACTCAAGTAACTCAATAGGCACTCGTGAGTTATGACATTCGAGCGAGATAATATCGATATTCGACTGCTGCAATTTAGGGAATACTTCTTCGTATTGTCGCCATTCAGTGCCTAGCGTTTGCTTCCAATCCGTGTTCGCTTTGATGCCGTAGCCATAGCAGATATGCACCGCCGTTTCACATTTCAGCCCTTCAATCGCACGCTCTAAACATGCAATGCCCCACTCGTTCACATCATCGAAGAACACATTGAACGCAGGCTCATCAAACTGAATGATGTCAACACCTGCCGCTTCAAGCTCTTTCGCTTCTTGATTGAGGATCTTTGCAAATTCCCAAGCCAGCTTTTCACGGCTACCGTAATGATCATCATAAAGCGTATCGATCATCGTCATAGGGCCAGGCAGCGCCCACTTGATAGGTTGCTTAGTTTGCTGACGCAAGAACTTGGCATCTTCAACAAACACGGGCTTTGTGCGGCTTACTGGGCCAACCACAGTCGGAACACTTGCTTCATAACGGTTGCGAATGGTCACCGTTTTGCGGTTTTCAAAATCTACGCCGCTTAAATGCTCAATAAAGGTCGTCACAAAATGTTGGCGAGTTTGCTCGCCATCACTGACGATATCAACGCCTGCCAGTTCTTGTTCTTGCAAAGCGACACGTAGCGCATCGCGTTTGCCATCAATCAGTTCTTCACCTTGCAGTTTCCACGGTGACCAAAGTTTTTCTGGTTCGGCCAGCCAAGAAGGTTTCGGTAAGCTGCCAGCCGTTGAAGTCGGTAATAGTGTTTTCATCGTCATTCCTTTCTAGATTCTCGTTGTCGATTACGCGTAGTTTGCAGACCATTGTTCAAGCACAGATTGATAAGGTTTGATGAAATGCTCCTCGGCAAATTTCCCTTGTTCAATCGCCAGTTGGCTGCGCTCTTCTCGGTCGTAAACGATTTGAGTTAGCGAGTGGTCTAGGTTTTTTAGGTTTGGCTGGTAGCAATTACCGGCAACCGCGTTGGCATTGTAAATCTCAGGTCGGTAAATCTTCTGGAATGTCTCCATCGTGCTTATCGTGCTGATAAGCTCTAGGTTTGAATAATCGTTCAGCAAGTCACCGAAGAAGTAGAATGCCAATGGTGCGACACTGTTTGGTGGCATAAAGTAGCGCACCTGTAAGCCCATCTTTTTGAAGTACTGCTCCGTCAACGAAGATTCGTTCGGCTGATATTCAAAGCCCAAAACAGGATGTTGGTTTTCGGTGCGTCGGTATACCTTGTTGTCCGATACGCTCAAACAAATCACAGGCAGCTTTTTGAAATGCTGTTTGTAAGACTCAGAATTAACGAAAGCTTTGAAC
The DNA here is from genome assembly GCF_043103065.1 of Vibrio sp. YQ_11. Lineage (NCBI taxonomy): Bacteria > Pseudomonadati > Pseudomonadota > Gammaproteobacteria > Vibrionales > Vibrionaceae > Vibrio > Vibrio sp. YQ_11. Next base: position 23,041 of record NZ_JBICJM010000010.1, read on the forward strand.
AGTTTGCCATGCAAATCACCGAAGTTAGCTGGGATGCTGAAACGGGGCTGGTTTTTGTTGTGGTCCAACAGCAAAACGCTAAAGTCGTAATCACGAACGTATGAAGAGAAGTTGTTGCCCACAATGCCTTCGATGCGCTCGTTAGTGTTGTGGTCAACAATGTTGGTTTTGAGCACTTCAATTGATGGGAAGGCTTCGCCACTGCCTTGGATATCCATATCAACAGAGATGATTTCAAGCTCTACTGAGTAGCGGTCACCTTGCGCATTATCCCAATGTGCCAACGCATTAAAACGATTGTCGATCATTCGGAGTGCATTGCGCAGATTCTCTCGGCGGTAGTTTCCACGAGCCAGATTAGCAAAGTTGGTAGTGATTCGCGTGTTGTCTGATGGTTGGTAATTCTCATCAAAACGAATGCTTTTGATAGCAAATGTGAAATCGTTATTCATCGTGAGTTGGTATCCTATTTCCTTAGATAAAGCAGACTTTTCCTAACTCTGTGCATGGGGATATTTTTGTTTTTTGGTTTTCCCAATCGTTAGGTTGCGCAGCGTTTACGACGAACAGTTCGTACTAAAAACGGTGGTCGCAGTGCCTAACACCAGAGCAGTCCGTTTTTTATACTTGCTTCACGAGTTGAATAATATTGGTATTGTTTCACATTGAACATGAAAGAAATTCATGGTTGGAGAAATGGACCTACGCATACTTCCATTCTTTGCGGTTTCACTTGAAACTCGCAACTTCACCGAGTTGCTCTACATATTCAAACAAGACTCAAGCAAATCGTTTTCTAAACTCTCGCGGAGTTAAACCAATGACGTTTATGAAAACCTTCCTACATGCGCTCGTATCCTCGTAACCAACTTGATGGCTTATAGAATCAAAGGAATGTTGTGTGCTTTCTAACAAATTACATGCGCTCTGAATTCTAAGACGCTGCAAGTATTGATTAGGGTTGTATCCTGTCGCTTTCAAAAATCGTCGTTGCATCGTGCGTTCAGTAAAGTTGGCTTGCTTTGCTAACTGCTTTATGGACAAAGGCTCTGCATAGCGCTGATGCATGATTTGTTGAATGGAAACAATCGCATAATCACCGTGAGAAAACGATGGATGAAACTGTTGGTAGTAGCTCTGCGCTCGCTGAGCGGTATCAATAACTAGCGTTTTTCCAAGCTGACGCACAACACCCGGCGAAGCGTATTTCGCGATCAGCTCAAAGCCAAGGTCTAACCATGACATCATCCCACCCGCCGTTACTATGTCACCGTGATTGATCAATATCTTATTGCTATCTAACGCAATGCTAGGAAAGGCTTGGGAGAATGTTTCCGCCAATGCCCAGTGGGTCGTGACCTCTCTCGAATCGATCAAATTGGTTGCGGCAAGAATGAATACTCCGGCACATGCAGAAGATAACACCGCCCCTTGTGAGTAGTGCGCTTTAAGCCATCGAATCAACGCATCATCAGGAGCTAAGTAGTAATTATCAAGTGACGCAGGTGGCAACAAAACAACCGTTAGTCTTTCTGCGGTTAGGTCTGTATGTGGAATTAAAATCGGCTCAAACACAACCTCAATGTTCTGCTCCTTACATATTCTGTTGGCCAGCAAAAACATCTCTTCAAAGCCATAAACTGCCGACTTCAATACTGAGGGATATTCGCAGATTCCAATCGTTATTTTGATCATCTTAAATTTGTCGTTTTTGACTTCTTTTATGTCATTTTAGACTCTAAAAATAATGCAGCAAGTTACTCATAATTTGACAAGACGAGAACCCAAATCAGCAGGAATTGAACATGAGCAACAGCGCATTACTTGTAATCGATATACAAAACGACTATTTCCCGAATGGCCGATTTCCTTTGTGGAATACCGATGCCACTCTGGACAACATTAAGCAGTTGATGGCGAAAGCCAAAGCACAAGATATCCCGATATTCCTTGTTCAACATGTATCTTCGGCCCCTAAAGGGAAAGCGCATTTCTTTGAGGAAGGCAGTGTTGGTGTGGAGATTCATCCCGACGTCATCTCAATATGTCCTGACGCCGAGATTATTCAAAAACAGCACGCTGACAGTTTTTATCAAACGAACCTCGAACAAGCACTAGAACGGAGCGGCGTAGATGAATTGTTGATCTGTGGAATGATGACGCAAAATTGCGTGACACATACGGCAATTTCAAAAGCAGCGGAAAAATACAACGTTTCCATCATTGAAGATTGTTGTACGACGACCGATCAAATGATTCATAACATTGCTTTAAGTGCGGTATCTATTCGAGTACCTCTATTGGCTTCTTCCGACGTGCTTTTAAAATAAACGCCCAACAGAAAAGTTAACCAGTATTATTTGCCCGTTAGCTCTCATACCAATCGAACTTGGGCAGTTATGGTATCAGCATCCATATCTGCCCAAATTCAAATCATCGATCTTATTTAGCTTAGCCGTGAGAAATTGCGTTCTCCTTCTCTACCGGCGCTCTATCCGAAATCACCTTACCATCTTTGATGGTGATGATGCGTTTAGTGCGCTCTGCCAGAGCGTTATCGTGAGTCACGATGATCAATGTTCTTCCTTCAGCGTGAAGTTGATTGAACAAGGCTTCAATCTCTGCGCCGGATTTTGAATCGAGCGCGCCGGTTGGCTCGTCAGCTAGGATGATTTGCGGATCGTTGACCAAGGCTCTTGCAATCGCAACTCTCTGCTTTTGACCACCAGAAAGCTGGTTTGGTTTATGGTCTAAACGATCCCCTAACCCGACTTGCTCTAGCAATTTAGCTGCGCGCTGGCGACGTTCTTTGGCTTTGATACCAGAGTAAACCAACGGCAGTGCCACGTTATCAAGCGCCGTCGCGTATTCCAATAAGTTAAAGCTTTGGAAGACAAATCCGATCTTTTGGTTACGAATGCCAGCCAGCTCATTCGCACTTAAACTTGCGACGTTTTGGCCGCCAAGTTGGTACTCGCCATCGGTGGGCTTATCTAAACAGCCGAGCATGTTCATCAACGTTGATTTACCCGAACCGGACGGGCCAAGAATCGAAAGAAACTCGCCTTGATTAATGGTTAAGTCAACGCCGTCTAACGCGCGAACTTCCGCCTCCCCACTTGAGTAGTATTTACAGATGTTGGTCAGCTCAACAAGCGGCTTGTTCGACATGTTCTCTCCAGAGTTATTGTTGTTATTCACTTTGTAGCGCCTCCAACGGGCTGACTTTTGCGGCTCGGTTTGCAGGTAACCATGCAGATGCCACACCAATGATCACTAAGGTGAGGATGACAATCGCGACAACGACCCACGACAACTCAGGGACAGGTTTACCCAGTTGTTCATAAAAAGCATTGCCCTCTAAAGGAATGGAACTGATGGCAGACACCAGCGCGTACGTCACGCCTAAGCCAAGCGCGCCCCCCATCATCATTGTCAATAAAGACTGCACTAAATAGTGCATGCGAATAGCCGTTGGGGTTGCACCGACTGCCATGCGCACACCGATATCACGCGTAGATCGCTTTACGGTGGCATACATCACATTGGCAATGCCGACGCCAGCAACAGCTAACGTCACGAAGCCGATAATGCCAAGAAAACTCTGCAAACCTATCAGAAACTGCTGCATACTCTTTTGCTTAAGGAACATATCATCGACTTGGACGACCTGTTCATCACTGACACTTGCCCCGTGTTTACGGGCAATCACTTGCCTGATCGTCTTTGCTAAGGCTTCTCGGTCTACATCGGCTTGTGGTTGCACATTGATGCCACCAATTTCACCGTTGACATGAAATCGCTTCCACGTCGCTAACGGCACAAAGCTGGAATAGTTGATAAGATCCCCCAGCTCTATTTGAGCGCTGTTTTTCTCCAATACGCCCACAACGGTGAACTCCTCATTGCCGATTTTTACCTTTTTCCCCACAGGGTTGACTTGCAATGTGACTGTCGCAAACCAACTAAAGTCCTCATTCGGGTTGAATAAGTCGGCTGCCAGTTCATAACCCAGTACAACGACTTTGCGCGTCTCTTTTTGATCGAGTGGATTTAACCATCGCCCCCCCGCCATAGGCACCAAATTGGTCATGGATTGAAACTCGCTCGTGACCGCTAACGGTTCTTGCCATGAGCTTCTGTCACCAACGGTGATGCGCTCTTTCCACTTCGCAGTTGGCGCAACGCTTTTTACATCGGGTAATGCTCGAACGATCTCTGAATCGCCCATTTTTAATGTCAGAAATTTACCTTGGTGAAAAGCACCGTGGTCGACGGTGGCCATCCCTCCGGTCAAATAAATCAAGTTGCCGTTACCATTTTGTGCGGTTTTCAATACGCCCTGACGAATACCCTCACCTACCGCCAACATAGCAGCGATACAGAGGGTCGCCCACGCTACAGCCAGAATGGTCAAACCCAATCTCAGCTTTTCTGCAGCCATTTCTTGGAAAATTTGTCTCATCGGTAACAACATGACTAGGCCCTCGCACTCAAAGCAATGACTGGCGTGAGACGCGATGCTCGCCTTGCTGGGAAATACGATGCCATCAATGCCAAGACAAGCGTCACAAGTAAAGACCAAGCAATGGAATCTGGCGTGATCACAGGCAAACCAATCCATTCCGGTAATGCCATGCTGCTTAAGACAGATACCACGGCATACGAAAACATCAGACCTAATGCCGTGCCCACGGCTACCAAAATAAGCCCCTCAAGAATAAACTGACTGAGTATGGATTTTTGAGTCGCCCCGATCGCCAAACGCACACCGATTTCACGCGTGCGCTCCGTGACAGATAAAAACATGATGTTGGCAACGCCAAGCGCACCGACCGCCATGGTCATCGCGCCACTCGCTCCGAGAAAAATCTGAATGCCACGCAAAATTCCACTGATGACCGCCGCTCCTTCACTAAAATCGGGTAATTCGACCGCATCTTTATCACTTGGGTCAAAATGAAGCTGCTTGGCGAAAAAGTTCACGATATTTTGTCGAAACGACGGTGCATCCATCCCGTCTCTCGGCTTCATCAATACCATCCAAGGTTTCGCATCCCACAAATCGCGGTACGTTGTTTGAGGAATGAAAACCGTGCGGCTATCGCCGAATGAAATGCCAGTGTCCTCACCAACGGTTATCCCAATCACCAAAAACGGAATGCCGTTGACTTTGAGCCTATCCCCGATTTGGATTCCGCCCATTTGCGCAATTTGATCGCCTAACACTGCCACGCGAGTGTGGTTGTCCATATCACTTGGTGACAGGTTTCTCGAACCGGATTGCAGCTTGCGTTGCATTAAAGGAAAGTAAGACGTATCAATACCGCTGACCGTACTCGATAAGTTCTGTCCTTTGAGATTGGTGATATTCGCCTCCCATTTGGCGTAAACGCTCGACGCCTGTTGCACGAAGCCCGACTGTTTGATCATGTCGACTTTTTCTTGTGGAATATCAATTTGTCGTCTTGAAGGTAACCCTTGCCACGGTTTACTGGTACTCGACGGAAACACCACTTGCACATTGTTGATCATAAAGGAAAACGACTGGGTCTGATGGCGATAAAAGCCTTCGCCAAGTGCGATTAACACCACCACAGAGATCACGCCCCAAGCAATCGCGATAATGGCCAGCACGCTCTTCATGCGGTGCGCCATCAACGTTTGCCAAGTTTGTTGCAATAGACTGCTCATGAATGAAAAGCTCGAGAGATCAACGCCATGGTATCGTCATCGAGTTTCCCTGCGGTTTGCAGTAAGCCGATTCTCTTACGCCAGTAGCTGTACAAGTTGGTTTGCAGACTGTTTTTCGCCTCAAACAAGCTGTTGTGTGCACTGATAACTTCCGACACTTCAAGCAGACCAGCGTCGTAAAGTTTCTCTTTGCTTTGCAACACTCTGGCGCGCGACTCAACCAGCTCGTTCGCTATCAAAACTTGATTCCAGTTGATATCGACCTGAGTAAACTGCTGAATAACTCGTTTCTGAATATCAATTTCCACTCTACGCATATCTTGCTTGGCGCTTAAAATGTTCAACGATGCTTCGTCCACTTTCGCTCGCACTGCACCATTGAGGTCAATCGGCAAACTCAAACTAATCCCAGCGTTAAACTCGCCGTTTGAACGATTGTCACCATCGCTGTAGCCCACACTGCCTTTGACGGTCGGGTAGTATCCACCTTTAGCTGAATCTTTCGCGAACTCGCTCGCTTTCACCATCTGCGCCGCCACCAACAGCTCTGGACTGCTGTCTTTCGCCAGTTTTAGCCATTGCTCCTGAGAGTCCACCAGCATCGGCGGCTGAATCAAAGAATCCGTTCGAATTTGGTCGACACTCTCCGGCATTTGATTGATTAACGCCGCAAGCTCTGCTTTTTTCACTTCGAGATCGGCTTTTGCATTGAGGATACTTGCTTGCTCAGAGACTTGATTCGCTCGCATCTCTTCAACATCAACCGACTTCACTTTGCCTGCTCGATAGCGTTTCTCAATGATGTTGAGAAGTTCCTTCCCCTCCTCCAGCTTGGACTGTGCCAATTTGAGGTCGCCCTGTGCGCTTGCCACATCTAGGTAAGCGGTGAGCAACTTCTGCGCAAGCTCGTTATGTGATTGAGATAGCTCTAACTGTGCTTTGAGATAATTGGCATTCGCTTGATCTAGTTCCGACCATAAACTGCTATCCCAAATAGTTTGAGATAAGGTAGCGCCGTAACTGTTGGAATGGCTTGAAGACTCATTCCAATCCGCTGACGCACTGGCACTTAAACCCGGCAATAACGCACTGCGGCTACTCTGTACGCCAACCTCGCCAAGCTGGGAGCCGATTTTCGCTTTTTCGTAATTAGGATCGTTCTGCTTTGCTTGTTGCCAAGCTTGTTCAATAGAAATTGCGTAGGTCGGCAAACTGAGCGTGGCAGCCAACAATGCAAAGGCGATTTTTGATCGTTGCAGCTTAACCATGCGCCGCTCCCATCATGCTGTTGTCGATAACCTCTTCATCAAGCTCCACGCCGTCAAGCACTTCGACATTGATGCCATCTGACAGACCGAGTTTCACAGGTTGTTTATGAAACCCTTGTTCTGAGCTGTCGGGGATCAGAACATTCGGTGCGTCACCATCAAATTGCAGAGCGCGCTCCGGTAGAGTGAGCACGTTTTCAGACTTCTTCAGAATGATTTGAGCCGTCGATGAAAAACCAGAACGAAGCAATACATCTTGTGGGATCTTGAGTTCTCCCACTTCAACCTCAAAACCGTTATCAAAACTTTTTGCCGAAGCATTGCCCTCTGGTGAGTTGAGGTTCTCAGATTGAATCGCCACTTTGGTTAGCACACCAGAAATCGCCACATCAGGATAAGGCGCAACCGTCAACATAACGGGCATTCCCGGAGACAACTGCGCAGCATCATGCTCACTGACGCTACCTTTAAAAATCAGACTGTTCATGTCGGCCAATGACATCATTTCAGTCGCGGCTTGGCTTGATTGAGTCGAGATGATCGGCTCTCCGACCTCTACTTTCTGGTTGAGTACTGTGCCATCAATTGGCGCGTAGATCGTCGACGTTAAACGCGCATCGCCGATAGACGCCTCACCACTGCGGATGAGTTCGAGATTCTGGCGCTTTTGCAATACGTCCGCTTGCGCAGATTTGACTGCCGAGCGCGCACTTACGTACTCGTCGTAGTTACTTGGAATAATGTCCTGCTTGACCAAGCTTTCTAAGTTGGACAGTTTTTGTTTGGCGGATTCCAGATCGGCTTCGCTACGCATGAGTTCTGCCGATGCATCCGTTAATGCTTGGGGAGTTGGGTTTGGACGCACTTTGATCAGCGGCTGGCCTTGCTTCACCTTTTCACCAACTTTCGCGTAAATTTCACCGACGATACCGTCGATTTGTGACTTAATAGACACAGAGTGTGCAGGGACAATTTTACCAACAGCCACAGCTTGTTTTTCAATCGTGCCTTTTTCCACAATCAATGTAGGCAGCAATTCTGGTTGAGCAGCAGATTGGAGATAGAAATACGTAGCACCGCCGAGCAGCGCGATGCTCACAGCGGAGACAAGCCAACGTTTCGTCATTATTTATTCCAACAATTATTGGGTAGTCTAATGACTACTCCTAAAACACAAAGTTGAAGGAATAATATCCTGCTTTAATAGCGGTTTGGTTGTCACAGTTGGTATGGTTTTGTCAGTCGCCTCTGACAATCAAAGACTAAAAAATCTCGACGAATCATTCAGCAAAGACGCTGTCTACGATGGCGACTAACATGCTCTGTAACCGCTCGTTTCAACCGCCACCCTTTTCATTCTGAACAATGTGCAAAATGGTGCTGTTCTGTATCCTCCAATCGCATATCCATACAGTCTTGCGCCTCACGTCCTAGAGCAGGAAAAACCGCATGCGCTTTTAAAATGCCTTGGCTGATAAAGCCACATTTCTCCAACACACGAATACTCGCGTGGTTGCCAATATGCGGGGTAGTGCGAATGCGCGTTATACCCAAGCTTTGCAGGTAAACAACGCCAAGTTTGCAGGCTTGGGTTGCATAGCCTTTTCCCTGATAGCGAGCAGAAATACCAAAATGGATTTCACTGCTGTCTTGCTCAGGTATCAGCACCAGACAACCAATAGGAGTTTGAGAAGTGAGTTCTTCAATAGCGAAGACTAATAGATTGGGAGACTTTTGATCATATTGAGCGCGCCATCTTTCGATCGCTTCAAGGGTTTGATTAACATTTTGGTGGGCTTGGCGATTGAGGAAGCGGCATGCTTGCTCATCGCCTAAATAGTTTTCAAACAGAGGAGCAGCGTCTGTTGTTTTGAGGTATCTGATTGCCACTTGTTGAGATTCAACTCTCATCATGATTTAGCTCTGATAAACATTCGGTTTCCAGATTTGCATGAAGTTTTCTACTGGAGCAATAGGAGTGAACCCAAACTGTTCGTACAATCCATGAGCATCACGGGTTGCAAGCATCATACGGCGTAAGCCTTGTAGTTCTGGATGAGCAAGAATTTCTGAGATCAACCACTTACTGATGCCTTTACCACGGTGTACCTCCGCAACAAACACATCGGCAAGGTACGCAAACGTGGTGCGATCGGTAATTAACCGAGCAAAAGCAACGAGTTGATTTTCGTCATCCAAAACCGCGAAACAGAACGAATGGCGCAAAGACTTCTCAAAGCGTTCTCTTGGAATACCCTTTCCCCAATAACTGTTTGAAATGAATTGGTAGATAACGTCTAAATCCATGTCATCTAACGACGTGGTAATTCGAAACCCTTGCATTGTATCCCTCAACATTGATTTATATTTTCTCAGCCACACAGACAAGCGAGTTGGCATTCGCCTCAAATGCTTGCGCTGACCAAGACTGGTACTTCTCTATGATTCTGAATCCCGCTTGTTCAAGGAAAACCTCTATGTCTTCCAGCGGACGATATTTTAAATCAATGCTGGAATACTCAATCGTTCCACCTTCAAAATGGCGCTCTTTCTTCAAATACATGATGGACGTTTGCAAGTCATACTCGGCTTTCATACCTAAATAATTCACTTCACCATAAGTTGGAGAAACATAGGTTTGCCACAGCGCCATCTCATGATCCAATTCTAGATTCTCTGGCGTTGGTAACCGCGTATCGAAGACAAATCGCCCACCTTTTTCTAGGTGCTTTGATATTGAGCTCAGTGCGCCTGCCAGCATGTCGTCACTTAAAAAGGCTTGGAATGCATTCCCTGTCATTATGGCTAGGTCAAACTTCTTACCTAACGAAAACTGGGTTGCGTCGAGATGAAGAAAACGTAAGTTACTCCTACTTTTGGCTTTGTCCTTTGCGTGTTTGAGCATCCCTTCAGAAATATCAATGCCAATGGCTTCGTTGAGTTGCTCAGAGACTGGAATCGTGACAATGCCGGAACCACAACAGACATCCAGTACACTTCGAGCATTGGTTTCTTCGATTAACCTTGTGATGAAAGCAATGTCGTGATGGTAATGCTGCTCGTATTGAGCATCGTATTCAATGCCCGACCCGAACTCGGTTAAATCTTGTGTTTTCAAAAACAGTCCTTGTTTGTTACTTATTTCAGCGGTGTGACTTTTTCAGCTCTAGCATCAAGTATCGACACACATAACCAACACCAGATACGTAACCAATCACATTTTCTAGGGAAACCACTTCCAACCCCGCCTGCTGACAGAGTTGTTCAACTTCACATTCGGTATATGCCGTATGCACGACCGATCCACTATAAGTGTTTCGAGGCAAATCTTGTCCATCCGGATCGTGGTATTGAAACATCCATCATTTCCTCCTTGATAACCAGAACGATGCTCGAATGTAACACGCAATACGCACCTAAGCACTTATTAAATGGCTAATTTTTTATGAAACGTAACCGGCTGGTTATTCAGCGCTAACCAGTAGAAATAGATGAAATTTTGAAAAGTATTAGCCCGTAATTCCGATGGGATTTTTAAGTGCATAAAGAGAAAATATGTCCTGATAATCTGTCTTAGATTATTCAGCTAATCTTATTTCCATCATTCTATTCGCTGTATATAAAAACAATATTTAAATTAACATAACAAACCTATCGCTTATTATTTTTCATTTAAATAATGATTCTTATTTTTAATATCAATCTATAATTAAAGTGCTCAAATTCTCATGTTGTATTAACTTGAGGTTTAATTTATGAAACTAACTCCTTATTTAACTGCTGTTGTTTCGGTCAGCTGCGCTTTTGGCGCATTCGCAGCCGATGATTCAAAAGCACTTTTAGAAGATGCACTGAGTGCGGCGCCACCGACTATTCGCGATAAAGTAACGGTGATGGACTGGAACAATAACGTTCTTCAAGAAGGTTCTAGCCAATACACTTGCTTCCCAACGCCACCTCAATTGGAAGGCATTGCTCCAATGTGTATGGATGGTCCTTGGATGGAATGGGCAGACGCTTGGATGAACAAAAAACCTTTCCAAGCCAAAGCATTAGGCATTTCTTACATGTTAGCGGGTGATGGCGGTGCCAGTAACACCGACCCATTTGCAGAAGGGATGACGGACGATAATCAATGGATTGTGGAAGGACCACACTTGATGATTATTACCCCAGACCAAACGTTGCTGGACTCTCTACCAACCGACCCAAGTTATGGTGGCCCATACGTGATGTGGAAAGGCACACCATACGCACACATTATGATTCCCGTTGGAGCGAGAAAATAAAAAGAAAAAATCCGATATTCAGTATTTTGAATATCGGATTTTTATTTCGTTATCGAGCCAACCAAATTCTCGCCAATATTCCTATCGGCGTTGTGATGCCTGTCGTAATAGAGGTCACTTCACCATTTCTTAAAATATAAATGGTTGGAGTCACGTTAATTTTCCATTCACGCATAATATCGCTTGAAGGATCGTTTATGTTTTCAAAACGATATTCTTTTGCCTGCATAAACTGCGCCACGCGCTCATTCGGCCCCGATGAGCCAGAAACGCCAACTACGGCATAGTCATCACTCAGCCAGCTCACGCTTGGGCTTACAAATTTACAAGCGGGACACCAAGTCGCCCAAAAATAAATAACGACAGGTTGTTCATGACTTTGCGCGATTGCATTGAAGTATTCACCATCGCTCAATACTGAGCTCAATGGTGGTGCCTCCTGTTTCGGAATATCTTTGGTGCGATACCAATCCATCGCGATAGAAATAGCGGTGACAATGAGCACCACCTGTACGATTTGAACGAGCCAATATCGGAATGTTCTACGCTGCTTTGTCGAACTCATTGAATGGTTCCCCCACTCGCTTGTTTCACCGCGCTTAAAACAACATCATCAGTCAGAATAACAGGTAACGGGATACCTTGTGGCGCCGCCGGGCCATAGACGATGTTAAACGGCACACCGTAACGCCCATGAGCTCGTAAAAAGTCCGTTACCGAGCCGTCCGGATGTGTCCAATCCCCTTTTAACGTCGCCACATTAGGGCTTTGCAGCAATGAGTAGACAGGATCTTGCCAGATCACGCCGATCTTGTTCGCTTTACACGTGACACACCAATCCGCAGTCACATCCACAAACACCACTCGCCCATTATTGACGTGCTGTTCGATCGCCGAGTTGGAAAGCTTCTGCCATGTTAAGTCCTCAGGAAGTGGTGTCGCCCATTGATTTGCGGTGACACTGCCAAGTAGCAGCCCGCCAGCAATTAAGATAAGCGATGCAGAACCGGATACCACGAGTGCTTTATCGCCATGAACGCGTTTAACGCGAATCATCAGAACAATAAACGCGACTAAACCGACGAGAATGACCCAAAACACTGGTAGGTGATTGGCCATCAAAGACAGTAGCCAAACGCTGGTGGCCAACATCATCACACCAAATACGTTTTTGACCACGTTCATCCACTGACCCGGCTTCGGCAATTTAAGCGCAATGCTTGGGAAAATTGCCACCATAATCCAAGGCAGCGCCATCCCCAACGCTAAGGCGGTGAAAATTGCAAACAGCGTAACCACATCGGCACCCAAAGCAAACGCCACGGCCGTTCCTAGGAAAGGCGCAGAACAAGGCGTAGCAAGCAAGGTTGCAAACATCCCTTGCACATAGTGTCCAGCTAACGAGTTGCCGCCTTTCGACGCGAGCCATGTACTGGTGCCAGACGAAAGACGGATTTGAAACAGTCCTAGCATGTTGGCGCCAAACAAACCTGTCACCAGAACCATTAATCCTAAAAACCAAGGGCTTTGGAACTGAACGCCCCAGCCAATGGCATTACCTGTCAGTTTGAGCGCCAAAATAAAACCAGCGAGAATCCAAAACGACGTTAAGATGCCAAGTGAAGACGCAACAAACTGAGCGCGGATTTGACGACGCTCGATACCTTGAGCGGCAACAATACTACTGAGCTTCATCCCCAAAACCGGAAGAACGCAAGGCATGATGTTGAGAATCAAACCACCGAGCAAAGCGAACAGAAAAATACTCACTACAGACGTGCTCGGCAGTGGGTCTACTATCGCCTCGGCTATTGCTTGAGTGGTTTCTTCTGCCAACAAGTTGGCGTCTTTGATGGTCACAAACAGCGACTGATCACTTAACTCCACATCGCCTAACCAAGTATCCACCAAATAGCTCGCGGTAACGGTATTTCCCTCTTGATGTATACCTTCAAGCTTGAAGCTATAGTCTCGCGTTGCCTCATCGACACCGTCCACCAACACTTGTGGTTGGTTCCAACCTTGAGTGTTCGTGAGCTTGATTTGCAACTTCGATTGGTTTGCATCCCAACTTGCTTGAGTGACATCAATAAACGGCGATGGCTGGGGCACATTGCTCACCGCTTGGGCGTAACTGAACATCACCTGCTCGTCGATTTGCAGCTCAGAAGGCAGGAAGGTCAGTTGAATTTGATAGTCCGTCAACACACAGATGGTGGTGCAGGAAGAGAGCGTGAGCACTGCATCAATCGTGACGGGTTTCGACATATTGTCGATATGCAGCGTCATTGGGAACAAAGTGTCTCCTTTGTAACCGAGAGTCTCAATGCCCAATAACTCGAACTTTTGCGGATATGGCCATTGCCAATCAACCTTGCTCAGGTTTTGCGAGTTTTGCCAATCTATCGATGGCGCGACACCCCCCTCGCCCGGCGATCGCCAGTAAGTTTTCCAGTCTCCGCTCAGCTTAACATCCAAATAACCAGTGAGCGTTTTTGCTTGCGGATCTTGCTGACCAGTCAAAACAAAACGCGTTTGCACAGGCGGATGCTGTGGATTGGTCATCCATCCCGTATCGGTAGTTTGCGCCGAGAGATTAAGAGAGAACAAACCCAATACCAACGCCATAAAGAACATGGATGCGAGTTGAGTCGCTTTAGTAATATGATTCATAGTGATTCCTAATTAATAACAAGTGTAGAAAATGGCTGGCGTTTTCGGCCAGAATCACTTGTCATTCTCGGAACACACAAAAGGTAAGATGAATTCGATGTTTGTCGTAGATGGGCTCAGTCCATTGCCTTGCGTTAACAAAGGCACTGCATCGCCAAACTGCGGCTAAAACAATGCCAATGAACAAAACGACAATGAAGGCTTCGAGCTGATGCTGGGTAAACTGAATCAACTTTTCAGACAGTTCACACTTACTCGGCTCTTTGACTTTATCAGCTTTCACAACATGAGCATCATCGCTAGATAAAGCAGAAACCAAGGTTTGGTCATCACTCATCGAGCATGCCGAAACCAAACCAGAATTTTGCATCAGACACACGACGGTGACCCAGCCAATCATTGCTAGCAGCCATTTCGCGCGCTTTTGAGGCGTGCCTTGTCGTGAAATCAATAAGCTCATAAAAAGTCAGATAAAGATGGAAACGCAGAAAATAATACGCAAGTTGTCGTAAAGCTCAAGTCGTTCGACCTTGCTTGCCGATATGATTGGTAAATAATTGTGATAACCTTAAACCCATCGCTTTTTGCAACACGCTCATTATGCTCAATAAAGTTAATCTCGCCGACATTCGCTCGTTTGTTTTGATCGCCCAACTTGGCAACTTCACCAAAGCGGCGGAAGCTCTGTCCGTTTCTCGATCTCACGTTTCTCGCCAGATCAGCGGACTTGAAGCGCAAATGGGCGTAACACTACTCAACCGAACCACACGCACGCTGCGTTTGACTCATGCCGGCGAGCGCTTTTATCACGACTGTGAAAAAGCTTTGCGAGACATCGACCAAGCGTTGATTGCCGCCGTCGATGATACTCAAGAGATTCGCGGCGTGATTAGAGTGAACTGTGTGGGTGGCTACATCGGCGAAGACATCATCGCCAAATACGTGTGTGAGTTTATGCAACAGTACCCGAACGTCAGCATTGATTTGGACTTTTCTTCGCCTCGTATTGACTTGATTGAAGATCAGTTTGATGTCGCATTTCGCATGGGGGAATTGGATGATGCAGGGTTTGTCGCGCGCAAGCTGATGACGGTTGACATGGTGACGATCGCAAGCCCGAGCTATGTGCAGCAATATGGCATGCCAAAACACCCAAAAGAGCTGGCCGAACATCGAACTCTGACTGGTTCGGTTACGCGTTGGAACTATCGTAAAGCAGAGAACCCAAATGACCACGCCGATGTGGTCGTAAAAGGCAACTTGCGCTGTAAAAATGGACGAGCGTTAGTCATGGGCGCGCTGCACGGCAACGGCATTATTCGTGTTCCACTGAGTTACTGTGCAGAAGAAGTGGAGCTAGGCCAACTGATAAAAGTGATGCCAAATTGGGAAATTCCGTCGGTGCCCTTTTCCGCCATATTCCATCGAGATCGCTATCAACCGAAACGACTGCGAACTTTTATCGATTTCATCAAACAGAAGTTTGAAGATTCCTAATCTTACAGCTCAGCTCTCGCTAGATGGGATTCTCCAACTTGCCATAAATGTAGGCCAATTCTGCGACGGTTTTGGCTGAGAACTTTTTCAGTAAGCTGGCTCGATGAACTTCCACCGTTCTCATTGCAATGCACAGCTCATCCGCAATTCGAATATTGCGCTTACCAGCAATGATCAAACGTAAGATATCTTTTTCGCGCGGCGTTAGTGATTCATACGCCGCTCTTGCCGCCACCATATCGAGGCTCGCCGCCGACTGCATCTGACCATGTAATATTGCTTGAGCCAGTTCATCGCCTTTAACTGGTTTTTGGAAAAAGTTGACCGCCCCAGCTTGCAACGCATCGACCGCCATCGGTACATCACCATGACCGGTCAGATAAATCACCGCTAATGGGCTGTGCGCCTCATTCAAAAATTGATGAACTTGCTGACCACGAAGGTTAGGCATTCGGCTATCAAGGATCACGCATCCGGCCTGATGAATGTTCACTTCGTCGAGAAAAGATTGCCCATCAGCAAAAGTCGTCACGTTAAAGTCATGCTCCTCCAGCATAAAAGCCAGCGAATCACGTACCGATTCATCGTCGTCAACCACATAAACAGGCAGCTGCTTTTCACTGCTGATCATTAACTGCTCCTAAATACCGATTAGTTTTGATAAGGAAACACAAGCTCAACCAAACAGCCGTGCGGCGTGGTCGAAGCAATGAGAAACTCGCCGCCGTGCATTTCCATTACGTCACGACAAATCGCCAGCCCCAGCCCAAGCCCTTCAGCTTTAGAGCTCACAAAAGCTTGGGTCGGATTATCTTGCTGTAACCCAGTGCCGTTATCCAATATGCGAATAGAAAGCTGGTTAGCTTGGTAGTCACAATGCAGGGCAATTTTACCTTGGTAGTCCGACGAGTGGTATTTCTCCTGAAACAAAGCACACGCATCAATGGCGTTGTTGATCACATTAACCAAAACCTGCTGAACGCCCACGGAGTCTGCCAGTGGAGGACGTATCTCTCCTTCAACGCTAGTCACAATGGCGACGTTCTGCTTTTGCATTCGAAAATGAAGCAGCTCAATGGTGTCTGCAATCAAGGCTTGAATATCGCATGGTGTCTTATCAACACTGCGTTTGCGTATCAACGTTCTTAAACGCTGAATGATGGCATCGGCTCGTTCCACTTGCCCCTGTATTTTCTCTAGCACAGGCACAATATCTTCATGCGGACGCTTCTTTGCAAGACGCAGCAACCCACCTTCACTGTAATTACGAATGGCTGCCAGCGGTTGATTTAATTCATGAGCCAGACTGCTGCCAATTTCCCCGACAATCGCCACTCTTTGTGAATGTTCTAACTGCTCGCTTTTCTCTTTCAGCCTTAGCGATGTCAGCTCTAATGCTTGTTTGCTTTTGCTAAAACGATACTCAAGCCAAAAGTGGTACGCGTTCAATACAATCACAAACATGAACAGTGCCCATGCCCATTCTTGATGACTGCGCAACCAGCGCAGCGCCTCACTCCACCAAGGTTGCTGCAATGGATGTAAATCCAACGCCTGATAGAGTTTATCGATGCTCAACAAGCTAACGGGCGATGTCCAGCCTGACGCGCTAGCGGCAATAATGGCGGGGTGCTCTGGTGGCATAGCAAGCAAGACTTGCGCGATTTTTTTCGCCAGAAGAGACGAGCCGCGTTCTGTTTTGGCAAACGACCAGTTTGGATATAACGGCGTAGAAACGGCGCACGAAGAATGTTCATTTGGCTGTTGGTTTAAGACTCGAAAATCATCGTGCTGTAACAGACCTTCATTTTGCATCTGTTCCAGTAGACAAGCAGGCACGACAGCGGCTTCAACATTGCCGTCACGTAATTGGTAGAGATTGGCATCAATTGGGAAACCGAGATAGCGAACATCCGCAAAAAAGTCATTCGGATCGAGTCCCATTTCCACGATTTGATAGCGCAGTGTCAGATAACCACCAAACGCTTTTTCGGACACTGCCGCGACAGGAAATCCAGAAACATCTTTTAATGTTTGGTATGGCGAATTTGCCCGAACCACCAGCGCAGAACCAATACTATAGTTCGAGTTTTGCGGTGCGCGCCCCGTCAATGTTGCCATCCATGACAACGCATATTGTCTGCCCAAGCGCACAGCCTGACCTGGGTTGGTTAAGATGAAGTCCATGGTCTGAAACTTCACCGCCTCCCCCATTTCGTCCAAATTGAGAGGGTGCAGTTCAAAGTACACATCCGAGATTTGCTGGTTGAGCCAATCGATGGTCGGTTGCCATCTCTGCTCGGCATAAAGGTGACCACGTATCGCTAACACGCCCACTTCGACTTTCTGCTTGGCCTCTGGCTGCACTGCCTTTTGCTCCTGCATTTCTTGCAGATATTCTTGTTCAGAAACAGAGCCCTGAGCTAAAGATGCAAAGACAACCAAGCACAGAATCCAAAACTGAAGCAACCGTGGCGTTTTGTTCATGATGAGTCGAATCGTTCCTTCGAAAATAATGGAGCAAGAATAACAGCTACCTTCCGTAAACCACATTTGTTTTAGATCAACTTTGATCTGGGTATGTGGAAATCCACTATATCGACCTCGCAGCGCATTTCTCACAATGGAATCAGTCAGTTCAAATTCAACTAACAGCAGGTGAGTTATGGATTCCACCAAACGTCGCTTTCTTAGCGTCATTACAGCGGGTGCCGCGTTGATCCCCATTGCAGGTATTGGCACCGCAACCGCGGGCAATGTTATTCGCAACAATCAATCCGCCGACCGAAAAGGACAAGTCGGAAAACGTTACGCCATGGTGATCGATTTACGTAAATGCGTCGGCTGCCAAGCGTGCACCGTAGGTTGCAGTATTGAAAACCAAGCGCCAATCGGTCAGTTCCGAACCACAGTGAAACAATACGAAGTCACGCTCAATGACGGTTCCACAACCACACAAGAAGCAAAGGCCTTTATGCTGCCTCGGCTTTGTAATCACTGTGATAACCCGCCGTGCGTAGCCGTTTGTCCCGTTCAAGCAACCTTTCAGCGAGAAGATGGCATTGTCATGGTGGATAACAGTCGCTGCGTAGCGTGTGCGTATTGTGTACAAGCCTGCCCTTACGATGCGCGTTTTATCAATGAAGACACGCTCACCGCAGACAAATGTACCTTCTGTGCACACCGCTTAGAACAAGGTTTGTTACCCGCTTGTGTGGAAACCTGCGTGGGCGGCGCTCGCGTGATTGGTGATTTGAATGATCCGTCAAGTGAAGTCCGCCGCTTAATTGCGAAGCACCAAGACGACATCAAAGTGCTAAAGCCCAATGAAGAGACCAAGCCGCATGTGTTTTACATCGGCATGGATGAACGCTTCACCAGCCACATCGACGGGCAGCCAGCTATTTACGACCCACAAGGAGAGCGCGCATGAACATCACCGAAGTGTTAGTCCAACCTCAAGCAATGGCTTGGCTCCCGTGGGCGGTGCAGTACTTCTTTTACATCGGTTCTGCTTACGCTGCCGCTATTTTGTTCCTAATCGCACTGTTATTTGAGCAACACACCAGTCATCGGTTACGCGCCGCGCTGGTGCTAACGATGGCCATCGGCGCTATCGTAGGTCCGTTGGCGTTAACTGGCGACCTTCACCAGCCGGGACGAGCTTGGCATTTTTACGCGCACATCACGCCGTGGTCATGGATGTCTCTAGGCTCACTGTTCCTGCCTGTTTTTTCTGCGCTGGCGATTGCGACAGCATGGCTGTATCTGCGTCAGGATCTTATCGCACTGCGAAATCAACCGGGAAAAGTACTACCTCTGTTATCTAAGTTGTCGCTTGGTGAATGGGCTATTTCTCGCAAAGTGATGCTCACAATATCTGCAATCACCGTGT
Organism: Vibrio sp. YQ_11; assembly: GCF_043103065.1. Taxonomy (NCBI): domain Bacteria; kingdom Pseudomonadati; phylum Pseudomonadota; class Gammaproteobacteria; order Vibrionales; family Vibrionaceae; genus Vibrio; species Vibrio sp. YQ_11. Next base: position 42,357 of record NZ_JBICJM010000010.1, read on the forward strand.
TATCAGGCTTAACCATCGCCGTTTATACTGGAGCTGAAATTGCAGTCGTAAAATCACGTTCATTATGGCACCAACCCGCGTCACCAATTCTTTGGTTTGTCACTGCATTTATGGGCGCCGTCGGATTTTCTCTGCTGATTTGGTTACTGCTGCCTAGCCAATCGAAAACTCTCACTTCTGGTGATAACAATTTACTCAAAAAGTCACTGGTAACGAGCGGCGTTCTGACGCTGATTCTCCTACCCATTTGGGCATCCAACAATTCCGCATTTTCGCTCTATTCTAGCGAACAATGGATGCACAACATTGCCTTGCTCACTTTTGTCGTTTTAGGTTGTGTTTTGCTCGCCTTCATCTTCTTGCGCGATACCCAAAAGTCCACATCAGCCAGATTTCGTCACGTCATAGGGCTCGGCTTTGTGTCTGCTGCCGCATTGGCAAGCGCGTGGCTGATTCGCTGGTTCACCATCATGGAAGTACAAACCATCGCCAAGTTCGATGCAGGGCTGTATCCATACCAACTCACTATGGATGGAAATGGCTGGATAGGCATTATCGGCATGCTCGGATTATGGCTTGCTCTGGCACTGCTCGGCTCAGAGCTGGTTCAGCCAAAACAAGATATCGAAGCAAACGCATCATCACTCACCTTAACTGAACGCTAATCAAGAGGATTTCATTATGGATAACAAACGCCGTCAGTTTTTGAAATCAGGCCTTGCAGTCGGTGGGCTTGGTGCATTTGCTGCAGGTTACGCCACCACAACCAAACACATGGTAGAAGGTGCGCTGGAAGGCACTGCTGGGCAAAAGACCCGCGATATTCACCACGGCAATTCCCTCGAACCAGAATACGCCGTCAATGACCAAGGTAATCTGATCCCAAATCCAAACCAGCGTGTTGCGCCATCGATGTGTTTTGGTTGTTGGTCACTGTGTGGATTGCGTGTACGCATTGATAACCGCAACGACGAGATCTTGCGCATCACTGGCAACCCATATCACCCACTCTCTCATCAACAACACATTCCTTTCGAAACGCCAGTCAAAGATGCTTATTTGAGTTTGGCAGGAGAAGCGGGCCTTGAAGGTCGTTCCACCGCCTGTGCAAGAGGAAACGGGATGCTAGAAATTCGCAACAGCCCGTACCGCATTACTCAGCCGCTGAAACGAGTTGGCAAACGCGGCGAAGGAAAATGGGTTCCGATCAGCTACGAGCAATTGATAGAAGAAGTCGTTGAAGGTGGTGATTTATTTGGTGAAGGCCATGTTGATGGCTTACGCGATATTCGCGATTTAACAACGCCCGTTGATCCTGAAAACCCAGAATATGGACCGAAAGCCAACCAATTGTTAATGACCAACGCTGGTAACGAAGGCCGAGACGACATATTCAAACGCTTCGCGTTCAACAGCTATGGTACGCGTAACTTTGGGCATCATGGCTCTTACTGCGGCTATGCATTTCGTGCTGGCAGCGGCGCATTTATGAACGATTTAGATAAGAACGCACACTTAAAGCCAGACTTTGATAATGCGGAATACATCATCTTCATCGGTATGTCGCCAGCTCAAGCGGGTAACCCTTTTAAGCGTCAGGCGCGCCAACTCGCCAATGCGCGAACAGAAGGCGGCTTGGAATACACCATCATCACACCAAGTTTGCCGGCGGGTTCATCGAGCTTGGCAGCAGGTGACAATAACCGCTGGATACCAATCAAACCGGGCACCGACTCTGCCCTCGTGCTTGGCATGATCCAATGGATCATCGAAAACCAACGCTACAACAAAACCTTCTTGGCGCAGCCGGGAGCAAACGCGATGAAACGAGCCGGCACCGCGCACTGGTGTAATGCTACACATCTCGTGATAAGCGATGAGCAGCACCCGAGAAACGGCACGTTTTTACGCGCATCGGATCTGAATCTGCCATTCGAGGGCAAAGCGTTGTCTGACTCCGACCCGTACATCATCGTGGATGATCAAAGCGGCGAATTTGGTGTGCATACCCAGACAGGAGAAGCGGCACTGTTTGTCGATAAAACGGTTTCGCTTGCATCAGGCGAAGTACGAGTAAAATCGTCTCTACAAAGGCTCAAAGAAGAGGCGTTTAAATACAGCCTTGCGTTCTACAGCCAACAATGTGAGATCCCTGTTGAGCAAATCGCAGAACTAGCGAAACGCTTCACAAGCTATGGCACAAAAGCGGTGGTCGATACCCACGGTGGCAACATGCACACCAATGGGTTCTATAACTCGTTTACCATCATGATGCTCAATGCATTGATTGGTAATATCAACATGAAAGGCGGCGCGATGGCCAAAGCGGGTGGCTACCCGACTTCCGCTGCGGGTCCTCGTTACGACTTCACCAAATTTGAGGGCAAAGTCGGCCCGAAAGGCGTCTTTCTATCGCGCAGTAAATTCCCCTACCACAAAACCAGCGAATACAAGCGTCGCGTTGAGGCAGGAAAATCCCCTTACCCAACTCGCGCACCTTGGTATCCGTTTGCCGCGCCACTGCTGACAGAACACCTATCTGCGGCTATTGATGGTTATCCATATCGCGTTAAAGCGTGGATCAACCACATGGCGAACCCGATGTATGGTGTACCCGGTTTGAAAACACTGCTGGAAGACAAGCTTAAAGATCCAAAGCAGATCGGTTTGATTGTGTCTGTTGATGCATTCATTAACGAAACCACCGCGTTGTCGGATTACATTGTGCCGGACACCGTTACTTACGAAAGCTGGGGCATGGCAACGCCTTGGCACGATGTTCCGGTGAAAACCGTCACCGCTCGTTGGCCGATAGTGGAAGCGCGAACAGAGAAAACCGCCGACGGTCGCTCGATTTGTTTAGAGAACTTCCTGATTGATGTTGCTAAGAAAATGCAGCTGGGCGGTTTTGGTGACAATGCAATTCAAGATGCACAAGGCAACTGGCACGCTCTCCATCGCGCCGAAGATTTCTATTTGCGAGCTGCGGCAAACTTGGCTTATGTGAAAGGTGGCGTGCCTGAAGTTTCGGCAGAAGACATTGCGTGGTCAGGCTTAGAGCGTTTAATGCCAGCGATGCAAAGCACGCTAACAGCGGATGAGATGAAACGAGTGGCGTTTATTTTTGCTCGCGGCGGACGCTTTGAAAATGCAACCGAAGCGTATCAAGGTGCGCAAATGAAGCACAAATGGACACGACCTGTTGCGATATGGAATGAACGTGTCGGCAGCGCAAGAAACACTATGACGGGGGATTTCTACATGGGTTGCCCAACATGGCATCCACAAAAACTGGCCGACGGCACACCAATGGAAGAACAGTTCCCAAGCTCAGAATGGCCTTTCAGCCTGACTAACTTTAAATCCAACATTCACAGTGCGGTATCCAACCTATCGCCAAGGTTGAACTCGATCAAAGGCGTAAACCCAGTGTACATCCATCCAATCGATGCCGAACGCGCAGGCATTAAAACGGGTGATGAGTTTGTTATCGAGACTCCATCTGCAAGCACCAAAGCACTTGCGATGATAGTCAACGGAATTCGCCCTGGCACACTCGGATTTGAACATGGGTTTGGTCATACCGAGCTAGGACAACGCTCGCACTGGATCGGCGATAAACAGCAACCAGTAAAAACTCGCAGCCAAGATGGAGTCAACATTAACGACATCGGATTAATTGACCCAACCCGAGAAGGGAAAGGCGTGTTGTTAGATTGGGTGGTAGGAGCCGCTGCTCGCCAATCATTACCAGCCAAAATCCGCAAAGCTTAGTAGACAACCAAACCTGAAGAGCTGCCATTTAGCAGCTCTTCACATCCTCTAAATATGTGGAAATCCACAATACCTTTAGTTATTGACAAAGCCGACAATACAGCACCCAAGTCACTATCACAGTAGACACTTGGAGATATTAATAACAATTAAAGTGAGTCAGCATGTCAAAAATACTACCTGTGGTGACGGCCTGTTTGCTGGCAACCACAATGGGCGCAAGCGCCTCGTCTATTCCTGAAAAAGCCAGCGTGTGCAGCGGTTGTCACGGCCAAGATGGCATGGGTCAACCAAACATTGCGCCTATGATTGCTGGTCTGAACGCGAATTATCTCAACACCCAAATAAAACTCTTCCTTAGTGGCGAACGACAAAACGTAGTCATGCAAGGCATGGCGAAAGAGCTTAGCGATCCTGCTGTTCGTAAAGAAGTCATGGATTACTTTGCTAATCTTCCAAGCTACGAGTTCACTAACCCAGAGCAACGCGGCGACCAAGCCGACATTCGTAACCCGTATCGTAAATTGATCTTCCAAGGCGATTGGGATAGAAACATTCCAGCTTGCGCGACTTGTCATGGAGCCAGCGGAATGGGCGTCGACAAATTCCCTCGCCTCGCAAGCCAACATGCTGATTACTTAAAAACGCAATTGATGGCATGGAAAAACGGCACTCGCAGTGGTGACCCGCTCAATATGATGGGCATTATCGCGAAAAATCTCACTGACGAAGAGATTGAAAACCTTTCCTACTACTTTGCCTCATTACGTTACTAGGAGCAGACATGAAACGTTTCTATTCTTTGCTCACATTGCCTCTCATCTCTGCTGCTACTTTGGCCAACGAGCCACTGCCGGATCGTCAAATTGAACTGCCCGCGGTAAAAAAAGAGAATCACGGTGAATATTTGCAGCCTCGCGATCTGAGTAAAATTCCAAACACCGCATTTGGTGAGCAAGTAAAACGTGGTTACTCGCTCTTTGTTAACTCGCAACAGATGCGCGGTAAATACGTTGGCAATGAGCAAAACTGTGTGAACTGCCATATGGAAGCAGGACGAAAAGCCAATGCAGCGCCGCTGTGGGCGGCTTACATGGCCTACCCGGCTTATCGCAAGAAAAACGATCGCGTAAACAGCTACGCAGACCGTATTCAAGGTTGCTTCGAATACTCCATGAACGGCAAAGCCCCCGCTTACGACTCACCCGAAATTGTTGCCCTCAGCGCTTACGCTTATTGGTTAGCAATGGGTGGATTACTCGATAGTTATGGTATGAACGATGAAGCGGTGCCAGAGCTAGACATTAAAGCTCTCCAAGTGGGTGGTAAAACGCAAAACTTCCCTTTGCCAGATGCTATCGCTCAAGCATTACCGGTTAAAGAGCGCGGCAACCTAGCAGGACGTGGCTACCCAAAAATCGCCGCACCGAAGCAAGAACCATCACCAGAGCGAGGGGCTTTAGTCTATGAAAAGAACTGCGAGACTTGTCATCGCGCCGACGGCTCGGGTATCAAAGGCACCGACGGCCATTCTTACATTCCTCCGCTTTGGGGCGAATTTGCGTATAACTGGGGCGCAGGTATGCACCGCATTAACACAGCGGCCTATTTTATTTATGAGAACATGCCACTTGGAAAAAGTGTGCAGCTGACTGAGCAAGAAGCTTGGGACGTTGCTGCGTACATCAATAGTCACGAACGCCCACAAGATCCTCGATTTAAAGGCAGCGTCACCGCAAATGCTGAAAAATACCACCAGCACCAAGGTTACTACGGCAAAACACTAAACGGTAAGCAAATAGGTAAAAACGCATTTGCAAGCGGAACGGTTGAATAGCAACGTTAGAGCTTGCCGTATAGCTACATCCTTATATACATTCCTGCCCTATGCTTGGGCAGGTTCTTTCTCTCCCTCATCCCAAAAATCACCATTTCATTTGCTTCACTCAAACCACTTCTATGCGGTAACGACTTCCCAATTTCAAACCCTAGCAGTAAAATGTTGCATACTTTTCAGCGTCGCTTGGCATGTTTTAGCAACACGCGCACGGCGATTGCAAAAGTAAGAAACTCGTAAACTCCTGAATCAACACAAGCGTGTCTAGTGAAAACAGAGTATTCTTAGGACAAATGAATTCAAAACCTACCCAATGAGTATTCAACCTAATTCACGTCAGTTAATTTCTTGCGAAGAATGTGGCCTTGTCGTCCGCATTCCGGAGATCGAGCAAGGGCAAAAAGCTCAATGCCCTCGATGTTCGCATTCACTTACAAAAATTAACGCCAAGCCTTATCAAAGCGTGATTGCGGTATCGTCTGCGTGTTTGATCATGCTGGTGCTCAGTATCTCTTTCCCATTCATGTCATTCAGCGTGCAAGGGTTGTCGCAAGAGATCACTCTACTTCACGCAGCCAAAATGCTGGCTGAATTTCAAAACGCTCTTCTTGGTGCGCTTCTGCTCGCGACGGTCGTCGTTTTGCCAGCTATCTATGTGGGTTTGATCCTTTTTCTGCACCTTGAGGCGTTAAAAGTTCGCAACCATCCGCCGTCTAAAAAGCAGCAGCGTATGGCCAAAATACTTTGCCGAATTCTGTTTCGAGTTGAACCGTGGTTAATGGTCGATGTGTTTTTAATTGGCGTATTGGTGAGCTTAATTAAAATTGCGTCTCTGGCCGACATCGGTATGGGCAGCTCGTTTTGGGCGTTTTGTGTATACACGATATTGGTAGTGAAATGCATTTCGATGGTCGATAAAAGCTGGCTGTGGGGGCACTTTATTCCGGCAATCGAGTTACCAAGCGTCAAAGAAGGTGACACTCACCACAACCACAATCACATCGGTTGCCACACTTGCCACCAACTCAATCCCATCGAGGATAAAAAACATCAGCGCTGTATTCGCTGTTACAGTCGACTTCACGAATACAACCCCAGCGAGAACCTACAAAAAGCGTGGGCATTGTTGTTTGCCTCGGTGATTTTTTATATCCCAGCAAACCTCTACCCTATGATGTACACCGTCAGTCTTGGGCACTCAGAAGGTTCAACCATAATGGAAGGCGTCATCTTGCTGTGGCATTTAGGCTCCTACCCTATCGCCATGGTGATTTTCTTCGCGAGTGTGTTTATCCCGATGGCGAAAATGTTGGCGTTGGCGTGGTTGTATTACAATGCGCAAAAGGCTCAATACCTTCCTCCTGAAGAGAGTATTTCGCGCTTAAAGATATACCGATTAACCGAATTCATTGGCCGTTGGTCAATGATCGATATTTTTGTTGTCGCCATTTTGGTTGCACTGGTTCAGTTGCAAAACTTAATGGCAATTTACCCCGGCCCTGCTGCATTATCTTTTGCCGCAGTGGTCATTTTCACCATGCTCTCTGCGATGATTTTTGACTCCCGTTTGTTGTGGCAACTACCACAGAGCGAAGTGCAAGAGCCGATGACTAATAACCTAACTGAGAAAGCCAAATATGAGTGATGAGAACAACGCAACCGCTCAAATAAAACCGCAAAAGCAGATTTCTGCTATTTGGATTGTTCCGATCCTTGCGCTAGCCATGGGAGCGTGGATGCTGTTCCAATACATCAACAGTACTGGCCCACAAATTACTTTACAGCTGCCAACTGCGGATGGGATTGAAGTCGGCAAGACAGAAATCCGCGCACTGAATGTAAAAGTGGGACTGATCACTGAAGTCACACTCAGTGAGAACTACGATCACATCATCGCCAAAGCGCAGATGAATAAAGACGCGGAGCGCATGCTGCGAGATGACACCATGTTTTGGGTGGTGAAGCCGCGCATTGGCCGTGATGGCGTCTCTGGTTTGGAAACTCTTCTCTCCGGTGCTTACATTCAATTGCAACCGGGCAGTTCTGAGGTCGAAAAAGATCATTTCGCAGTTCTGGATGTGCCACCTGTCGCTTCGCCTGACGCTGAAGGTCTGCGCATTGTCTTGACTCACCGTGAAGCAGGTAAGCTTGGTGTGGGTGACCCGGTTATTTATAAAGGCTTTACGGTGGGGCGAGTAGAGAAAACCAGCTTTGACGTAGATACACGCCGTGCTCTTTACCAACTTTTCATCTTTAAGCCTTACGACAGTTTAGTGCGCACTCGCACCAAATTCTGGCTCAATTCAGGCCTCGATCTACAGTTGAATGCGGAAGGGTTTGAAGTGAAATTTGGCTCGCTTGAAAGCCTTCTTACTGGTGGCGTCACCTTTGATAGCATTCCAGGAATGGAGTCGGGTGAACCACTTACCCAAGATATGACGAACTTCCGCTTGTACGACGATGTAAAACAACTGCGTGAAGGTATGTACGATGATTATATTGAATTCGTTATGCTTTTCGATGAATCAGTACGAGGACTTAAGCGTAAAGCGCCCGTCGAATATCGTGGATTAAGAATAGGTACCGTAATGCGTGTACCAATGCGCCTTCCGACACCAGAAGAGAACTTTTCTGCTAAAAAAATCCCTGTCTTGGTACGTATCGAGTTAGGTCGCGTTTATGGCGACTTCCAATCTCAATCTTTGCCGATGTTAAAAGAGAAATTGAAAAGTGAGTTTGCAAAAGGTTTACGCGGTACTTTAAAAACGGGCAACTTATTAACAGGCGCACTGTATGTTGACGCTGACTTCTATCCCGATGACGAGCCTTACGTGCCGAGTACGTTTGCAGATTTGGATGTATTCCCTACAATGCGAGGTGGCTTTGCACAGGTTCAGCGCCAAGTAAATGACTTCTTAAACAAGCTTAATAACTTGCCAATGGAAGATACATTAACGTCTCTGAACGCAACGTTGAAAACGTCTGAGCGCACCTTGGCGTCCGCAGAAAAAGTGGCGAATAGCATAGATAAGCTCTTAAGCCAAAAAGACACACAAGAGATCCCTGCAGATATTCGCCAAAGCTTGCAGCAACTGCAAAAAACGCTGGATGGATATGGCCCTAACTCGACAATGTACAGTGAGATGGAATCGACATTGAAAGAGCTAGAGAAGGTGATGACGGAATTCAAACCTGTTTTAAAACAGCTAAATGAAAAACCAAACTCATTAGTATTTGGAGAAGATGAAGTGAAGGATCCAATTCCTGTTAGAGGGCAACAATAATGAAACGTGTATTTTTATTAGCGACAGCACTTGTAACCGGATTGACAGGATGCAGCAGCGCGCCAGAAACAACAGGGGCGCTGTATCTCCTACCTAAAGCTGAGACAAAAACGCCTAACCAGATGAGCGTTGCAGAACGACCTTTACTGGTGATTCGTCCGGCTCAACTCGCTAGCTACCTGAATGACAATAGTATTGTGTATCGCACATCAGATACTCAGATTGTTCAAGCCAAACGCCACCAGTGGGCTCAAAGTATTTCTGAGCAAATTACCCAACGTGTTGTGGCTGAGCTGCGCCAAAAACAAAGCGACTATTGGCCAATTGAAATGAATAATCTTCTGGATCAAAGTGGAGAATCCAAGCTTCAACTTAGTTTGAACAAGTTTAATGGTAGCTACCAAGGTAACGCGGAGATTGAAGGTGAATGGTTACTCATCGATGCAAGCGGCAACGTCGTTCGCAGCTCGCAAGTAAAAATATTGATGCCATTGCAAGATGAAGGCTACGACGCTCTGGTTGATGCACTGTCGGCAGGTTTGAACCAACTAACCGACGAGATGGCTGCGCAGCTATAGTAAATAGACATCAGATACGAAAGTCATCAGATAATAGAGGGGAGCATCACGCTCCCCTTTCTTGTTTATGTATGTTTAGCGGTTCAAGATATTAAGAATATGGCTTGTCGATATGTAGCTCATATCGTTTGATGCTTCTTGGTGGCTGACAGGATTCAAGCGCACTCTCGGCATCAAATAAAATCCAATCCCGGCGGTGGGCTTCCCCTAGTTTTTTCGCTTTGTTGGCATCGAAACATTCCATCTCATTCCCACCTTGGGTCAAGATATACCGATTCGGCTTTTCTTGTAGCCACAACCAAGCATTGCGCTCTTGCTCTTTGTGATCTGATAAATAGCTAAAATGTGTTACCGACACAGGTGAAAACAGCAAAAATTGCTCTTTAAATAGCGTCAGTCCTAACTCACCATCTTTACCGATTGCTTTTTGTGCTTCTGACATGATCTCTTTAGCTGGCGTGCGAACTGGGTTAAGCAATGTATAGCCCGCAACGCTATACCAGACCCAAGTCAGCGCAAGAGCCCCCCAAAAGGTATATCGAGCCTGTACCGTGCGCGTTTTGAAAAATGCGCCAACCCAAATCGCTGCGGCAACAAGAAAGAATACGACGTAAGGGAATATAGAATCGTACTCGCCTAAATGCTTCGTGACGGATTTAACCTCTAGACCTGCAACAACAGCGGCAGAAAACAAAACTACACTTAAAATCAAAACGATAGCTTTAAGTAATTTGTCGGTCCATTTAGGCCAAGCTTGGTTCGTTAACGCATAACCCGCAATAACAGCAAGCATTGGAAGCGCTGGCAATATGTAAACACCTCGCTTACCCGGGCTCAGACTAAAGAAAGCGATAACAAGCACAACCCAAGCAAACAAACTAAATAACGCAGGTGATAATCGTAGTTGCTGCCAACACTTCTTATTGAAGAACACCAAGTACAGTGGAAACCACATAACGGGAATCACACTGACAATAAAGTAATACCAAGGCTGAATGTGTCCCCAAGAGTTCGCATAACGCTCACCCGTTTGTTTAAACAAGATGTTGTCTCTGTAAGCAGCAAAATCAGGGTTATGACTGATCTCTACGATCGAAACCATAGGCACAAACCAACATGCAATGGTCAAAAGCATGAACACTGGGCCCAGTAATAGCTTCCATGAAACCGCATCTTCAAAATGGTGTCTGCCAGAAAAATGCAAAAACAAAACGGGTATCAAAAACAACGCGGGAAGAAATCCAACACCTTTTGTAATAATGCCAAGCCCCATAAATACCCAAGCCAAGCAATACCAAACCCAGTTGGTCTTAATATAGAAGTGTCGCAACAGCCCATACATGGAGATGGTGATCCACGCGGCTACCATCGCATCAATTTGCGCCGCTTTTGCTTGAATAATAAATTGTGGAGCAAGCAATAGTAGAAAGCCCACATTTCGCGCAGTTTTGACATTCCACAGCTTTGCGGAAATATCGTAACAGCACACCAAAGCAATTAGGCTGACAATCGCATTAGGTAACATGAACGTTGCTTTTAGGCTGCCGGTCAACCAATAAAAAGCCGCCATTGACCACATAAATACTGGCGGTTTATCGGGATAGAGCTCTCCCCCTCTGGTAGGAAAAAACCAGTTTCCCGATTGCACCATCTCTCGAGCAACTTCGACAAAGCGTGGTTCATCGGCAGGCCACGGGTCGCGTAACCCTATCCCCGAAAAAATAATGATGAAGGCGAGGAACAACAAAAACCATAAGGTTTGATAATAGTCATCACTTTGCCAAACTTGTCGACACTTGGACGTCACTAAGCTCATACTTCCTCTTCCATATTCAATAATTCGACACGACTTTTAATATGATCTCGATAGAGAAACCCTGTGAGTACCGCGCTAACGATACCAAAGAAAATACTGAGATATATCATTGTATTACTCGATGAATGAATACCAGCGCCCATCAATGCGAAGATGATAATTTGAGGCAAGTATCCCAACAGACTGGCGGAGATAAAGGCAAAGAACGGCACTCGGACACTACCCGATAAAACGTTGGTCACGACGTTATTCCCAATCGGAAACAAACGTAGCAAAAGGATTTTGTAAAACGGCTTACGACTCGCAAATGAATTAAAACGCGTCATTTTTTTTGGGAACCGTCGATATAGCCAATTTCCGATGAGAAAGCGCGCGCAGGCGTAGTTAAATGACGCCCCAAAAACACAAGCAAATAAGGTGATAAACACGCCTAATTGGACGTGGTATAAATAGCCGAATACCAATCCGATGGCTTGCTTTGGTCCACTCAACGACAAAAACACCACACTGAATGTGAAGATGACCACATGCCCTAAAGCCCCGTTTTTTTGAATGTAGCCAACCAGCCAGTTCTTATCTGTGAGGTGAGATAAAACGGGATTATCGAGCTGATTTGCTAACAAAACCCCAGCAAGTATAAGAAGTGCAAGCTTTAACCATTTCATTGTTTTGCATTTTCATTGGCAATGCTGACAGCTTTGATCATCGGATTTTTCGTGCGCTTTTGTAACCAGATCACACCAAACATATCAACAATCCCTACCCAAGCACGGTTCCATGCATTGTAATTGGAAGTGCCTGCTTCTCTGTCTCGGTGCGCGACTGGGTGAACGACGATCTCCCCGCCCATCGCTTTGATGAGTGCAGGCAAAAACCGATGCATATGATCAAAATACGGCAAGCGCAGATAAGTCGATTTAGGGATGACTTTAAGTCCACAACCAGAATCTGGAACACCATCACCTAGTAATGCATGACGCACTCTGTTCGCCACCTTCGATTGAAACCTAACCCAAGCTGTATCTAACCTTTTTGCTCGATAACCCGCGATGCAAAAATTCGGATTACTGACTTTAGCAGCAAGCTCAAGCATCTTAGGCATATCCGACGGATCGTTCTGCCCATCAGCATCGGAGGTAACAATCCACTCGCCTTTTGCATGTTTGACGGCAGTTAACACTGCTGTGCTTTGACCGCAACTCTGTTCGTGACTAACCACTTGCAGGTCACACCCACATCCTTTAGCAGCTTCAAGTGCCTCTTGCACCGTATCATCGGTACTACCGTCGTCCGTAATGACAATTTCGACGTTAGGGTATGCTTCTAAACTGGCATGAATTTCTTTCACTAACTTCCCGATATTTCCTTGTTCATTTTTTGCAGGAATAACGACTGATATACTCGGTAACATAGCTCTAACCTTATGTGAACTCTCGACCTTGAAAGTTCTGAATGACAAATCTTTTACTTGTTATAAAAATTCCGGTACCAAGCGACAAACTCGGCAATACCGTCTTCTACGGAAACTGACGGCCGGTAACCAGTGGCTTGATAGAAAGCTGTTGTATCAGCATAGGTTTGGTATACATCTCCTGGCTGCATCTCTCGATAATTCTTCTTTGCTTCTATTCCGAGTTCATTTTCTATTGCTTTGATAAAATCCATCAAACAAATCGGTGAACCATAACCAATATTGTAAATAGAATAAGGAGCAGAACTATCCGCTGGAGTACTATTTTCAAACTGCCATCGCTGATTAATTCTTGGTATGACATCAGAAATTCTGACTATCCCTTCGACAATGTCATTAATATGGGTAAAGTCCCTCCACATATCACCATTATTATTAATATCAATAGACTGACCGTTAATTATTTTCTCAGTAAAGATAAAAGGCGCCATATCTGGACGTCCCCAAGAACCATACACAGTAAAAAAACGTAAGCCTGTTGTAGGAAGTTGATAGAGATGAGAATAACTATGCGCCATCAATTCATTAGATTTTTTAGTCGCTGCATATAAAGAAACGGGGTGATCAACATTATCCGATGTAGAGAAAGGCACTTTATTGTTTAAGCCGTAAACGGAGCTGGAAGATGCATATATGAAATGCTTGATATGGCTTTTACGACAAGCTTCTAAGACGTTTAAAAATCCACTTAAATTCGATTCAGCGTAACAATGTGGGTTTACAAGTGAATATCTAACACCAGCCTGTGCGGCAAGATGGATAACTCTGTCAAACTTTTCTTTCTCAAATAAACGTTCTATTTCATTTTTATTTGATATATCCATATTAAAGAATCGAAATAATGGATTTTTTATAAAATTTAATCTTGCATACTTTAACTCAACATCATAATAGTCATTGATATTATCAATACCTATAACCTCATATCCTAATGAGTTTAGTTTTCTAATAGTTGCACTACCAATAAAACCTGCCGCACCTGTAACTAAGTACTTCATAAATTAACACCATAAGACGCATACAACAAAAATAGTAGTAATTTATTGATATGTAAAGCTAATTAACTAGCGCCACTTCTTGGTTATATTGAATTTAATGATGCTGTGATTTTGATCTAGATTATTATGAAAAACGAAGAAAAACATCCATCTTAATAGTGAAGTTAATTAGAAAGAGTATTTTTATTACGTTATTTATATTTCATATTTATTTAATGAAAACTCAATTATTTCCATTCATAATCTACATTTGATAAAGAATAAAAATACTTACTTCGGTTTTACATTAAGCATAATATCGCCATCCAAGCATTAGATGCTTAGACTTTCTGCTAGCTCACCTCTATCTCAAAGCGTTTGACACTGGTACGAACTGCACAAATTGATCTCCATCAGTCTGTGCTCCACAGGTTAGTGATACTCTACCGCCAAATATAAAGCCCACGTCCTATGGCTCAGCAAAGCCTGTAGATAAGGTCATTAAGTAGCAATGTCGATTAATATTTCAGATCTAACGAATGCACTAACTAAAGTCGAAAACGTTCATAAAGTTCAGTTGGAAAACGTCCATCAGTTTTTCAAAACAAATGAAGCTTTATCAATCGAAACATTCAGTCAAATCATCGCCTGTGATTCTATTGATGAACGATTTAAAACGATCGACAAAGCGTTTTCGCCCCTAGGTGATGTAAAAACTTACCTATTAGAGGCGTCTTACTTAGTTAGCTAACGCAGCATAATCCACAAACAAAAAGCCCCACTCATATGGTGGGGCTTTCTTTCTATCTTAGTCAGTAACGATTACAGCTTGTAGCGGTCATCAATCACGGTGACTTCTGGGAAGGATTTACCGCTCTTCATGGCTTTTTCAGTCTCTTTCTTAACGGATTCATCAATCCAGAAGTTACCGATATCCATTGGGTGCAGAACCCATTCAGTTGCTTTAGTCATGCCATCTTTGGGAATTTTAACCCAACGCCAATGTGCTACACGTGAGTAAGGCACCATGTATCCAGGAACAATAATATTTGCTTCTTTTACGTATTCTTGAATCTGGTGCGACAGCTCATAACGTTTATTCTGATCAAACTCTGCATCATACGCTTCGATCAACTTATCGAGTTCTGGGCTACTGTAGTTGGTGTGAGCATTGGTTTGCGGCTTGTTCGCATTGTCAGAATGCAAGTACTCCCAGTAAGCTGGAATCTCGCCAGATCCCATGTTCAGGAATGCCAGCTGGTGCTTCTTCTCTAGAATGTACTTAAACGCAGATGAACCATCGACCAAGTTCAATGTGAACTCTAGACCTGCCAGCTTCGCTTGCTCTTTTAAGTATGCAATACGAGGTGTCCATGAGTTGTAACCGTACGTAATCGCAAAGCTTAAACGTTGGCCTTTGTCGTTTACGCGAATACCATCTGAACCTAAAGTATCAAAACCTGCTTTTTCGAAATGCTTAACCGCAGCATCGACATCAAACTTTGGCGGTGTGTTGTTTGGATCGTCATACTCACCATGACCAAAGCCCAAACCATGTGGCTTACGTGAGTAGTCACCACGCATGATGTTCTCTATCATGCCATCAAAATCTGTTGCAGCCATGATGCCTTTGCGCACTTCAAGATTATCCAACAAAGGCATTGCCGTATTCATCCATACGCCACCAGCGCCTTGTGGTGATTGGTTGAATCCCCAATACTTTTGGATATAACCTTTTTTGTAAACATCAGTGTTCGTTTTATCGTGCCAAAAGCTTGGTAGCACCATTTCAAAGTAATCGAGATTACCTTTTTCGAAGTGCTTCATCGCAATGTCAGGATCGCGAATAACTGTGATACGGACTTTCTCTACGTTATAACGGTTCTTGTAGTAACGATTGTTGTAGCCCCACCAATCTTCACCAACATGCTTAAAGGTAACACTTTTCCCTTTTTTAACCTTATCTAGGTAGTATGGTGCTGCCGTTGGTTCAGCTTTGAAGTTGAATTTACGTACAAAGTTATCCGGCATGCCATCGTTGTTTTCATCCTTCTCACCTTTGAAAAAGTGTTTTGGACGAGGTTGGAAGCCATTGCTTGGCATATTAATCATGACCATCAGAGAATCATGACTCTGTGCAACCGCTAAATTAACACGGATGGTGTAATCATCAATTTTTTCCACGCTAACAATGCTGTTGGTAAAAAAGTCATTGTACCAAGGGTCAATAATGTCTTTTGAGGTGTAGTACTGCATCATAAAAACATAATCATCGGCCGTGATCTTCTCACCATCAGACCATTTTGCAGTGTCATCAAGCTTAAAATAAACCGTTTTATTATCTTCACCAAATGCCCATGACTTAGCCAATTGAGGAATCCACTTACCCGTATTTGGGTGACGTTGAGCCATTTTTGGCGTGCCATCCATCAAATATTGACGCAATCCAGAGTTAGCATCCGGGCCAACACTACGTAATGTCTGTGGGAAACTTTCGATGTAAGTGCGGTAAGTTCCACCATAAACGGCTTCTTCCGAAGCAAATAACGGCTCATTATTATTTGAAACCCACTCGATATCAGCAGGCAACTCAGCTGCATGCAGTTGGAAACTGACAGCAGTCAGTGCAGCCAAAACTGAAAATGGCATTTTTTTGGTCATATTTCTTCCTTGTTGTGTTTGCGCACTAAGGTCAGTACAAGGAAGACGAGTGTGAAGCTCACGATAGGCTGCGGACACGATAGTACGCAGATAGGAAATAATAGGAGCATAATATAAAAGCGACATCCTGCCGACTTCTATATTGATTTCAAAGAGTTTCACCAGGTCATCCTAGACCTTACAACGCAGTGAATGCATCTTCGACATAGTATTCGTTACCTATTTGTAACGCAAGCCATCTACAGCACATGGTTGCATTTTCGGCTTATCATTATCAATTATGTTATTAAAGTGTGATCGATATAGTGCATTCCCCTGAAGGACTAAGAATAATCCGTAGAACCTTTGTTCTCATCGGGTAATTCGTTGTTCTGAGAGAGAAAAAAGGTGAGGCATCCTAGCCTCACCTTTATCCATTTAATGCTCGAGAGTTATTACTTGCTAGCTAAGCTGTCGTTGATAGATTTCAATACGGCAGCAGGGTCCGTCGCCTGAGTGATCGGACGGCCAATAACAAGGTAGTCAGAACCCGCTTGAATAGCATCAACTGGCGTCATAATACGACGTTGGTCGCCTTGATCAGAACCAGCAGGACGAATTCCTGGAGTGATAAGTTTAAACTCTTTACCTAGCTCATTTTTAAGTAGTGAAGATTCTTGCGCAGAGCACACTACGCCATCGAGACCTGAGTTCTTAGTCAATGTCGCTAGACGAATCACTTGCTCTTGCGGTTCAACATTCAGACCAATACCTGCCAAGTCACTTTGTTCCATGCTAGTCAGTACCGTTACACCAATCAGAAGTGGACGGTCTTTACCATATGGCTCAAGAATCTCACGTGATGCTGTCATCATACGTTCACCACCGCTTGCATGAACGTTCACCATCCATACACCTAACTCAGCAGCAGCGCGTACCGCTTTTGAACAGGTGTTCGGGATATCATGAAATTTCAAATCCAGGAATACAGAAAAACCACGTTTGTGGAGTTCACGTACGAAATCAGGACCAAATAGCGTAAACATTTCCTTGCCGACTTTTAGGCGACATGACGCAGGATCAATTCTATCTACAAACGCTAGCGCATCAGCTTGGTTATCATAATCCAGTGCGACAATAACTTTTTGGTCGATCATTTCATCTCCTAATTATTTTTGGTTCTTTTACTTGTTAGACATAAGGTTAAAAAAATGCAGCGGACAGAAACTCTGCCAGCTGCATTAAAACTATTCACCATCCAATCCGCGGATTGGCTTGATCGTCCCCCACCCTTTACAGGAAGGGCAATGCCAATAAAGGGAATGAGTAGAGAAGCCACACTTCCTGCATCGGTAGTGCGGTTTTACTTTTAATTGCTCTCCAACCATCGCTTGTAATGTAGATAAACTGTCTTTTGCACGACCATCTTCAGCCTCTGCGATGTGGTAGTCAATCAGGCGATAAAAGCCCTTCATGGTTGGATTTTTCAGTAGCTGTTTCGTCAGCAATTCTTGGGCAGCTCCGACGCTTTCATGGTGAGCGACTAACTGAGCCAGCATCAACTCCGCTGACACCCCAGCCTTCTTATCAATACAGGTGCGTAAAAACTCGACCAGTTCATCTTCTTGCCCGAGATGGTGATAGCACTCAGCAATTGTCGGCAAAACATCGCTCACAAAGTCTTTGTCTTGCTCCAATACACCAGTTAGATACTTAATGGTTTGTTTGTAGTCTTCTGATTCCAAGTAAATCCGGCCGAGCGAAATACTTGCTCGAACACATTTTGGATCTTCGGAAAGTGCTTTTTTGAAATGCTGGATAGCTTTATTCGTATTGCCATCAGCTTGGTCTAACATGGCAATTTCACACCAAAAATGCGCAATATTTGTACGCATACGACTACGCTGATTACCCATTTTAGCTAGCTGATTGGCGTAATGAATCGCTTTTTCCCATTCACGCGTTTGCTGGTAAATAGTGACTAACTGTTGGAGCGCCGCCTCTTTGTAATCGGGCTCTTCAACTAATTGTTCGAAGATTTTTTCAGCTCGGTCTAAAAACCCCGACACCATATAGTCTTTCGCTAACTGCTGCAGGGCTAAGTTTTTCTGATCTAGAGTCAAACCAGAACGAGAAATGAGATTTTGGTGGATACGAATAGCACGGTCGACTTCACCACGAGAACGGAAAAGATTACCCAGCGCTAAGTGAGTATCAATCGTTTCGTTGTCAACTTGGAGCAATTCAATAAAGTGGTCTACGGCTTTATCTGATTGATCAGAGAGCAGTAAGTTCAGACCCGCCATATACTGACGGGAAATTTGATGAGATTGCTTCTGCTTGTCTTGCTGAGCGCTGCGATGCCCCATGTACCAGCCATACGCAGCCGCTATCGGCAACAACAAGAAGAGTAGTTCAAGCATTAAAGTTAAGCCTTATCCTTATGCCTGTTTTTCAATGGCTGGCTTTGCAGTTTTTTCTGCTTCAGCCGGCTCGTACTTTTTCAGTTTCTTTTTAAGACGTCGCACTTGAAGCTGAGTTTTTAGTTGAATGCTAGCGAAGATAACCCAAGCTACAGCAAAACCAACCACAAATACCACGCCCAATAGCGTTGATAAATGGAATTCTCCTTTCGCTAAAAGGTAATTAAAGGTCACAAGTTCTTGGTTTTGTGAGCCTAAAGCCAGTGCAACTAAAAAGAGAACTAAAACAGCAACGATTTTTATAATTTTCATTTTACATCACCCTTCGAGGAGTAAGTAGGTAAGATTATGCAGGAAAATACTTCTTCAGACTACGTATATTAGCAATAATCTATACCCAAGTAACCTCAAGATGCTGGGTTTGTAGACACACCCTAGAAGTTAAAGTTATTTGGGTATCACAACTTGCGTATGAAATGACCTAATTGAATTTTCGTAAGCGATATTACAAAAAAGCGGCATACACAAAAGTATGCCGCTTTTTTAATCCAATAAGAGTGCGTTAGCCTAGATTCACACGCTCACGAAGCTCTTTACCAGGTTTGAAATGTGGAACGTATTTACCTTCCAATTCCACTTTGTCGCCCGTTTTAGGGTTACGACCGACGCGAGGCTCACGGTAATGAAGAGAAAAACTACCAAAGCCACGGATCTCGATACGATCACCGCTCTCTAGTGTAGAGGCCATGTGCTCTAAAATATCTTTTACAGCATCCTCTACCTCTTTCGCTGATAAATGTGTTTGCTCAGCGCAGAGTCTTTCAATCAGTTCAGACTTAGTCATAGTTGCCCTCTTTGAGTATCTTTATCACTCATTATAGTAAGTAATACTAATTCCAACAAACACTTGCTAACAATTCTAGACAAAATTTACGCAAATTGCGTAATGATAAAATGCCTTTTATTAAGATAGTTTACCAGCATTAGTATTACTACTTTGAACATAAAAAAGGAGCCTTGCGGCTCCTTTTTAGCTTAAGCGAGTATATTATTCGCCTTTAGCAGCTTTGAAAGCGTCAGCCATTGCATTACCAAAAGCAGCTTCGTCTTGCTTGTTGATAGATGCCATTGCTTCTTGCTCTTCAGCTTCGTCTTTAGCTTTGATAGATAGGTTGATTACGCGGTTCTTACGGTCTACACCTGTGAACTTAGCTTCAACAACATCACCAGCGCTTAGGATTAGAGAAGCATCTTCTACGCGATCGCGAGATACTTCAGAAGCACGGATGTAACCTTCAACGCCTTCTGCGATTTCAACAGTAGCACCTTTAGCGTCAACTGCAGTTACAGTAGCGTTAACTAGAGTACCTTTCTTGTTGTCAGCAACGTAAGCATTGAATGGGTCGTTTTCCATTTGCTTGATGCCTAGAGAGATACGCTCACGCTCAGCGTCTACTGCTAGAACAACTGCAGAGATCTCGTCGCCTTTCTTGTACTCACGTACAGCTTCTTCGCCAGCAACATTCCAAGAAATGTCAGATAGGTGAACTAGACCATCGATGCCGCCTTCTAGACCGATGAAGATACCGAAGTCAGTGATTGACTTGATCTTACCAGTAACTTTGTCGCCTTTAGCTTGTGCTTCAGCGAATGACTGCCATGGGTTAGCTTTACACTGTTTCAGACCTAGAGAGATACGACGACGTTCTTCGTCGATTTCAAGAACCATAACCTCAACTTCGTCGCCAACATTAACAACTTTAGAAGGGTGGATGTTCTTGTTAGTCCAATCCATTTCAGAAACGTGTACTAGACCTTCAACGCCTTCTTCGATTTCAACGAAGCAGCCGTAGTCAGTTAGGTTAGTTACGCGACCAGTTAGTTTGTGACCTTCTGGGTAACGCTTAGCGATTGCTACCCATGGATCTTCGCCTAGTTGCTTAAGACCTAGTGATACGCGAGTACGCTCACGATCGAACTTAAGAACTTTAACTTGGATCTCGTCACCAACGTTAACGATTTCAGATGGGTGCTTAACGCGCTTCCAAGCCATATCTGTGATATGTAGAAGACCGTCAACGCCACCTAGGTCAACGAACGCACCGTAGTCAGTAAGGTTCTTAACGATACCTTTAACTTCAGAACCTTCTTGTAGAGTTTCTAGAAGCTCGTCACGCTCAACGCTGTTTTCAGATTCGATAACAGCACGACGTGAAACAACTACGTTGTTACGTTTTTGGTCAAGTTTGATAACTTTGAACTCTAGCTCTTTGTTTTCTAGGTGAGCAGTGTCGCGGATTGGACGTACGTCTACTAGAGAGCCAGGAAGGAAAGCACGGATACCGTTTAGTTCAACAGTGAAACCGCCTTTAACTTTACCGTTGATGATACCAACAACAGTTTCAGCTTCTTCGTAAGCTTTCTCAAGAACGATCCAAGCTTCGTGACGCTTAGCTTTCTCACGAGAAAGTTGAGTTTCACCGAAACCATCTTCAACAGCGTCTAGAGCTACGTCTACTTCAGCGCCAACTTCTACTTCAAGTTCGCCAGCAGCGTTCTTGAACTGTTCAGCAGGGATAGCAGATTCAGACTTAAGACCAGCGTCAACAAGAACGAAACCGTTCTCGATAGCTACTACAGTACCTTTAACGATGCTGCCTTGTTGGAATTCTGTTTCGTTTAGAAACTCTTCAAAGAGTTGAGCAAAAGATTCAGTCATTTATTTAATCTTCAATAAATTAAACGTCCACGGGTATCCTACCTCATGGGGTTATTAAATTCGCCGGTCATCATCCTTGCGACCAACGCTCTTAGCTTAGTCGAGTATCATTACTCAGCTAGCTTCGATTCGATATATTGTAGTGCCTTTTCGACTACTTCGTCGATAGTCATCGACGTAGAATCTAGCACAAGCGCATCCTCTGCAGGGCGTAGTGGCGCCACTGGGCGGTTACGATCTCGGTCGTCACGCTCTTGGATCTCGCTTAAAAGGTCAGCAAATCTAACATCTAACCCTTTATCTTGCAACTGTTTAAGGCGTCGATTTGCACGCTCTTCCGCGCTTGCATCAAGGAAAATTTTTGCTTGAGCACTTGGGAATACAACCGTACCCATATCACGACCATCAGCAACAAGGCCAGGAGCGGCTTCAAACGCACGCTGACGGCGCAATAATGCTTCGCGAACGCGTGGTAATGCAGCCACTTTAGACGCAGCCATACCCGTTTCTTCTTTACGAAGCTCACCTGAGACATCTTCACCTTCTAAGATAACCTTCACTAGGTCACCTTCGGCGATAAATTGGACGTCTAGGTGTGTCGCTAGCGGGACAAGAGCATCTTCAGACTCAGTATCAACACCGTGGTGAATCGCAGCGAGTGCAAGTACACGATAAATTGCGCCAGAGTCTAAGAGTTGGAAACCCAACTTTTTCGCCAGCAACATACATAAAGTGCCTTTACCTGCACCACTAGGTCCATCTACGGTTACAACCGGAGTTTGAGAGGACATGTTCTTCTCCACCTATAGTTTCTTTTTAGCAATTTGCTCGGTTTTCGAGGCGCGTATTATACGGGTAATCGCCTTCTGGAGCGAGGAAAAATGTCGTGTAAAGCATTACACCCAATGCTCACTTGGGTTCATCAGGACACATAAAAATAAGTTCTGGATATTGAGTCGTTTGTAGACAAATTAGTTCCAATAAAAATGGCGAGAGCTTTCACTCTCGCCATGTTGAATGACCGAATTATCTCATTGATTAGACAATTGGTTTTTGACCACGCTCTGCAAGTTTAAGCACAACACTGTCAGCGACTTTACTTGCTACACCAGCAAGCTTGTCTGCCAATTTTTTCTTCTGCACGTAATGAACGGCTAACACTGTTTTTTCTTTGCACGCAGCAACAACAAGATCATCAGAGGTGCTGATTTCATCCACTAGCCCCAACTCTTTAGCTTGAGTACCAAACCAGTGCTCACCCGTCGCCACTTTTTCCAATTCTAAACTTGGACGACGCTCACGGATGAAGTCTTTGAACAATACGTGCGTTTCTTCTAGCTCTTGCTTGAATTTATCACGTGCTTTGTCGGTGTTTTCACCAAACATGGTTAGCGTGCGTTTGTATTCACCAGCCGTTAACTGCTCGTACTCGATGTCGTGCTTTTTCAGCAGCTTATTGAAGTTTGGAATTTGTGCGATGACACCAATCGAACCCACAATCGCAAATGGTGCAGAAACAATTTTGTCTGCTACACAAGCCATCATGTAACCGCCACTTGCTGCTACTTTATCAACCGAGATGGTCAGAGGAAGTCCGGCCGCTTTGATGCGATCAAGTTGAGAGGAAGCTAAGCCGTAACCATGAACCATACCACCACCAGACTCTAGACGAAGCAATACTTCATCGCCTTCACGAGCAACAGCCAAAATGGCAGTGATTTCTTCACGTAGAGACGCGACTTCTTTTGCATCGATACTACCGTTGAAATCAAGAACAAACAGGTGTGGTTCGCGTTTGCTGTCTAGCGCCCCCTCTTTGCTCGCTTGTTTGATTTCTTTCTCGCGAGATTTGTTCTTCTCTTTTTCTTCTTTCTTCACCGCTTTGTCACGAGCTTTGATAAAAGCATCGTCATGCAAATAGTGCTCAAGTTGCTCGATAGATTGCTTGTGCTGTTCAGAAAGATTCGTCACTTCGAGTTCGCCTTTTGCAGCGCCCGATTTGCTACCAACCGATTTAACAAGGATGAGAATGACAATAATCGCAGCAACAACTGTCACAATCTTGGCCAAGAATAAGCCGTAATCTAATAAAAATTCCAATGAGAGCTCCTTTATCTCATTCCAGCGAATAGTCGCTATGCTACATCGATAAATCAGAGAGAAGGCAACGTGGTTTGTAACCACTTGTTCTGATTGATAGCATACCTAACGAAAGTTCTGGAATTGGTATAACACATGAATTGGTGTATTGTAACCAACTTGTCACGATTACCAAGATTTTCCATTGAGAAACAGGCGTATTTTAGCGCTAACCCACTACATGGACCCTCTTACAATAATAAGGATTAAATACCGTGAACTACTCCGTTTCAAAAGATGCCCTAGAAGGTAAAGTCATTCTTGTTACTGGTGCTGGTAATGGCATTGGCCGCCAAGCGGCGCTTTCTTACGCCAAGCACGGTGCGACTGTGATTCTATTGGGCCGAAACGTTAAGAATCTTGAATCCATCTACGACGAAATTGAAGCCGCAGGTTACCCACAAGCCGCGATCATCCCTCTCGATTTAAAAGGCGCGACCAAGCAAAACTACATTGATATGGCGGAAACCATTGAAGGTCAATTTGGTCAACTAGATGGTTTATTACACAATGCTGGTGTTCTTAGCGCGTTATGTCCGTTCGAGCAGATCAACGAAGAGGACTTCGATGACATCATGCAGATTAACGTAAAAGCCGAGGTGCTGATGACTCAAGCGCTACTGCCTGTCATGCGTAAATCTGAAGCAGGTCGCATTATCTTTACCTCTTCTACCGTTGGCCATTCTGGCCGTGCTTTTTGGGGTCCATATGCGATATCTAAGTTCGCAGTGGAAGGTATGATGCAAGTATTGGCGGACGAGTTGAGTGACACGCCAATGCGCGTTAACGCAATTAACCCTGGTGCGACTCGAACTCGCATGCGTGAGAAAGCGTACCCTGGTGAAGATGCGAACACGCTGAAAACACCGCTAGACATTATGCCGCTGTATCTGCATTTGATGGATCCTGCAATGACAGACATACACGGCCAGTGTATTGACGCCCAACCTAAGCGTAAGTAATACATTATCACAACCTCACATAATCGATTAAAAAGGCAGCAAACGCTGCCTTTTTTCATTTTCTCACTGACAAAAATCTTGCGTGTTTTCATCATAGAAATATACTGTATATATATACAGGTATTTTATTTATGCAAGACATCATACAACACTTAAAAAGCCAGAATCTTGTTTGGCAGGCCAATTTAACAAAAGCGGACGACCATCAATTTCTAAGCAGCTCCGGTTTTGCTGAGCTAGATGAATTGCTTGGTGGCGGCTTTCCTTCTCACGGTGTGGTAGAGATGGAATCCGTAGGCAGTATTGGTGAACTGCGTTTACTCGCTCCATATCTAAAAGCGTCTCTTTCGAGAGGGGTAACCGCATTCATTCAGCCTCCAGCGTTAATGAATTCGCTGTTTCTACACAATATTGGCTTAGATATAAACCAAGTTTGGGTCGTAAATCCTACACATCATCGAGATGCTTTGTGGGCCGCAGAACAGTGTCTGAAAAGTGGTGTTTGTGCCAACGTATTGCTATGGCAAGACGAACTAGAAATCCACCAAGTAAAACGCTTACAGGTTGCCAGTGAACAAGGCGCTTGTCCGCTTTTTATGCTCAAACCGAGCATGGCAAATCGCTTGTCCCTACCTGTGTCATTGAGCTTAAAGCTGCAAGGTCATGAACAGGGCGTAAATGTGGAAGTATTGAAACGCAAAGGGGGCTGGAACAAAGGCAGTATCAATATCGACTTTCAACATGATTACCCGCAGTTGGTGATGCCAGTGATGACTCATATCCCATCGACTGTGGTGAACTTCCCATTGGCGAATCAAGGATAATCACATGGTTTTGTGGATCTACTTGCACTTCCCTCACCTACAGTTGGATGCGCTGTTTGGCAACAACCAAGAGCACCCGGTCGTCATTGTCGAAAGTCAACGCTGCCGGATTATTCAATACAACGAGACGGCCGAGCAGCAAGGCATTAAGCCAAATATGGGCTTAGGCAGTGCTGCGTCTTTGTGCCATGACTTGCAAGTACATCCTTACCACCCACAAACGGAGTGGAATAAGTTGCAAGAGGTGGCTCAATGGATGTATTTGGTCACTTCTGATGTCGTATTGATGCCAAACCAAGGTATTTTGCTGCGTGCGACGCCAATGCTTAATCTCTATGAAGGATTACAGAACTATTGGAATAAAATCCGAACTCATTTAGATGAACTAAAATTGAGCTTTCAGTTTGGTTGTGGCTTCTCACCTTTTTCCGCTAAATTGATGGCGTTATCTGGTGCGAATGTGCTTAGCGAAGATAAAACTTCTATCCAAAAAGCTTTATTTCCGTTGCCATTAACCCTAACCGATTTATCGCCCTCCAATGTTGAAAAACTCCAACGAGTGGGCGTAACAACGCTGCAAGGGTTACTGGAATTGCCATTACAAGACATCGCTCGCCGTTTTGATATTGATTTAGTCAACTACGTCGGACGACTTACTGGTCAGTTCAAACACCCTGTCGACTTTTACCATCCAAGCGAGTCGTTCCAAGTGTATTTGGAGTTACTGTTTGAGATCGAAAACGTTCAATGGATTGAAAAACCGTTAGCAAAGCTCCTTCGCCAACTCGAAACCTTTCTAAAATTGCGAGACAAAGTCGCCTTTGAACTTCGCTTAACGCTCCATCAACGCGATAAACACGAGCAGCATCTTCAACTCACCTCTGCTCAAGGCGATTATCTATGCCATCGCTGGCAACAACTGGCGAGTTTGAGCTTAGAGTCGCTCACGCTTAATGGAGCGGTGGTCGGTTTGACACTAAAAGTTGTTCGTCAGGGTGAGCCTTTAAGTGCTGCGCGAGATCTTTTTTCTGGGCCAAAAGGACAGATGAATGCGTTAGAACTGCTCTCTTTACTCCAAGCTAAACTTGGGAAAAGTGCAGTGCTCAAGCCAGATATTGCCTACGACCCAAGACCGGAGAAAGCCAGCCAATACCGACTAGCCGATGAGCCAGAAGTACCCACTCATAGCATCCCAGATTTGCTGCGCCCAGCAATGCAACTGCCTGCCCCAATTGCTCTGCAAGAACAAGTATCGCTGGTGCATGGACCAGAACGAATCGTATCCGGATGGTGGGATGGCGACGAAATTATGCGCGATTACTACATTGCTCATACCAAGCAAGGTCGCTGGTTATGGGTATTTCGCGATCAACATAAACATTGGTTTCTTCATGGCTATTTTTGTTAAGTCGTTATGAGTTACGCAGAATTATTTTGTCAGTCTAATTTCTCTTTCCTCACTGGCGCTTCTCATGCAGAAGAGCTTGTGTTGCAAGCGGCTTTTTATCGCTACCATGCCATCGCGATTACTGACGAGTGCTCGGTCGCTGGCGTGGTCAAAGCCCATGTAACGATTGAACAGCATAAACTTGATATCAAACAGATCGTCGGCAGCATGTTCTGGCTCAACGAAGAGTGCCAAATAGTCCTACTTTGCCCCTGCCGTAAAGCTTATGCTGAGATGTGCCGTATCATCACTAACGCGAAACGACGCAGCGAAAAAGGCAGCTATCAGCTTTCTGAGTGGGATCTGATGTCGATTCGTCACTGCTTAGTATTGTGGCTTCCTAACCACCAAGCGAGTGACCATTACTGGGGGCGCTGGCTCAATCAACACCATAACAATCGACTATGGGTTGCGATTCAACGTCATCTTGGTGGCGACGATGATGCCTACACAAATCACTGCGAGAAGCTAGCTCACGAATTGCAACTGCCTATTACAGCTTGTGGCGGCGTACTCATGCACACGGCTGAGCGCCTGCCTTTACAACATATACTCACCGCCATTAAGCATGGTTGCAGTGTTGATAAGCTGGGCTTTGAACGTCTTTCTAATGCTGAACGCGCATTACGACCACTGAATAAGTTGGTTCGTATCTACAAACCAGAGTGGCTAGAGGAAAGTAAGTACATCGCGGATTTGTGCGAATTCAAATTGTCTGATCTGAAATACGAATACCCTACAGAACTGATTCCTAATGGCTATACACCAAATTCTTACTTACGAATGTTGGTGGAACAAGGTAAAGAGCGTCGCTTTCCTGAAGGCGTGCCGGAGGACATCAACCAAACCATCGAAAACGAACTGAGGTTGATAGAAGACCTCAAGTACCATTATTACTTTTTAACCATTCATGACATCGTCATGTTTGCTAAACAGCAAGGCATTCTTTATCAAGGCCGAGGATCAGCGGCGAATTCCGTCGTGTGTTACTGCTTAGAAATCACCGCCGTCGATCCAAGACAAATCTCCGTCTTGTTCGAACGATTTATCAGTAAGGAACGCAAAGAGCCACCAGATATCGACGTTGACTTCGAACACGAGCGCCGTGAAGAAGTCATTCAATACATTTATAAAAAATACGGGCGTGAGCGTGCCGCTCTTGCCGCAACAGTGATCAGTTATCGCTTCAAAAGTGCGGTACGTGAGGTCGGAAAAGCGTTAGGTATTGAAGAGACCCAATTGGATTTTTTCATCAAAAATGTTAACCGCCGAGATCGTAGCCAAGGTTGGCAAGCACAAATTATTGAGCTTGGTTTGCAACCGGAATCGCTCAAAGGTCAGCAGTTTATCCAACTGGTGAACGAGATTATTGGTTTTCCTCGTCATCTTTCTCAGCATGTCGGCGGCTTCGTGATTTCATCTGGTCCATTATATGAATTGGTGCCCGTTGAAAATGCAGCAATGGAAGATCGAACTATCATTCAATGGGATAAGGACGATCTCGAAAGCTTAGAGCTTCTGAAAGTCGATGTATTGGCGCTTGGGATGCTCAATGCTATCCGTAAATGCTTTCAATTAATTGAGAAACACCATCAGCGATCACTTTCAATTGCTGAGATCACTCGCCGACAAGATGATCCTCATGTATATCGCATGCTCCAAAAAGCAGACACCGTTGGCGTTTTTCAAATCGAATCTCGCGCGCAAATGAGCATGCTGCCTCGCTTAAAACCAGCTTGTTATTACGACTTAGTTATTCAAATCGCGATCGTACGCCCAGGGCCGATTCAAGGCGACATGGTTCACCCGTTTTTGAAAAGGCGCAACGGCGAAGAGCCTGTCAGCTATCCATCAGAAGCAGTGAAAAGCGTTTTAGAAAGAACCATGGGCGTGCCTATATTCCAAGAACAAGTCATCAAACTTGCCATGGTCGCTGCGGGGTTTAGTGGTGGCGAGGCTGATCAACTTCGTCGAGCCATGGCTTCATGGAAAAAGAATGGTGATTTAGCCAAGTTTAAGCCTAAGCTGCTCAATGGCATGCAAGAGCGGGGTTACGACTTAGCATTTGCGGAGCGCATTTTTGAACAAATTTGTGGCTTTGGTGAATACGGATTTCCAGAAAGTCATTCAGCGTCTTTCGCCGTTTTGGCGTATTGCTCGGCATGGCTAAAATACTACTATCCTGCAGAGTTTTATACGGCACTGTTAAACAGCCAACCAATGGGGTTTTACAGCCCTTCTCAATTGGTGCAAGACGCTCGTCGCCACGGCGTCGAAGTTCTGCCTATCTGTGTCAATCATTCCTATTACCAACATCATTTGATTCAACGCCCCAATGGCCGACTTGGTGTGCAACTGGGCTTTCGATTGGTTAAGGGCTTTAATGAGGAAAGCGCGACTCGCTTAGTCGAACGACGACCAAAAACGGGCTATCACTCAATACAAGAGGTCAAACAAATCTTGAGAAGTCGTCGTGATATCGAATTATTAGCTTCTGCAAATGCCTTTCAGATCTTATCGGGTAACCGTTATAACGCACGTTGGGCAGCGATGGATTCACTGTCCGATTTGCCTTTGTTTCATCATATCGAAGAGCCAAGCGTTAGCTATCAAGCACAGCCATCTGAATATGAAAGCCTTATTGAAGACTATGCCAGTACAGGTCTTTCGCTGAATCGGCACCCAATTACTCTGCTAGAAGAAGCGGGAATACTTCCTCGTTTTACGCGTATGAAACAATTGGTTGATAAAGAGCATAAATCGCTTGTGACTGTGGCAGGTGTCGTCACCGGAAGGCAGTCTCCAGGCACTGCAGCAGGCGTTACATTTTTCACCTTAGAAGATGACACTGGCAACATTAACGTTGTGGTATGGAGCGCGACGGCAAGAGCGCAAAAGCAAACTTACCTCACCTCAAAAATATTGATGGTAAAAGGTATTTTGGAACGAGAGGGAGAAGTCATTCACGTCATTGCGGGTAAATTGATTGACTGTACTCATTACTTATCCAACTTGCAGAGTAAGTCTCGTGACTTCCATTAAGAATGAGTAGATACAACAAAGGGAGGTTACCCTCCCTTTGTTTACATTCATTGATGAGTTAGGCGTTTGTAGAAAGCACCTGACGCAAACGATCTTGTGCTACTTCAACTAACAAATCTGGCTGGAATTTTGAGATAAAACGATCACAGCCTACCTTTTGCACCATCGCCTCGTTAAAGCTACCGCTGAGTGACGTGTTCAACGTGATGAACAACTTCGACATACGAGGATCGCTACGGACTTCGTGAGTCAATTTGTAACCATCCATCTCTGGCATTTCAGCGTCCGTGATCATCATTAACAGCTCTTTTTCAACATCACGACCTTCATCACACCAACGTTTGAGCACCGTTAATGCCTCTAAACCATCTCGGCACTCGATGATGTTCATACCCAATTGAGAAAGGGTGTCACGTACTTGGTTTCTTGCTGTCGAAGAGTCGTCTACGATAAGAACGTTACGTCCAACCATCGACTGCGATAAGTCGTGATCTAAGATATCTTCTGAGATAGTGACATCATAATGAACGATTTCCGCCAACACTTTCTCAACGTCAATAATCTCAACGATTTGAGAAGTATCACCATCTTTCACTTGGGTGATAGCTGTGAGGTAGTTAGAGCGTCCAGAAGTCGATGGCGGCGGCTGAATTTCAGTCCATGCGGTATTGATGATGTTACGTACCGGACCAACAAGGAAACCCTGCACCGAACGGTTATATTCCGTCACGATCAAGTTTTCTTCTTCCGCTTCTCCACGAAGAGGAGGAAAACCAATCGAACAACGCAAATCAATCACAGGTACAGCTTCACCTCGAAGAGAAGCAACACCACGGATGTTGTAGTGTGAACCAGGCAGCTTAGTCAACGGCGGAAGCTTTATCACCTCTTTCACTTTGAACACATTAATCGCAAATAACTGACGACTGTTTAACGTGAACAGCAAAAGTTCTAGTCGGTTTTCACCCACTAAGTTCGTACGCTGATCAACCGTATTTAAAACTCCGGACATACTACTACCTAAATTCTGAACGATTATTTTTCACTCTTTATTGGAAACCTTGCTGAGAATACAAGGCGACGTTTTTTAATGAGTGTATAGATATCTAAGTAAACTCAATACGTTAGCTTGATACGTTTAACATCATGAGCCAAATTAGATATAAGTGCAAATTACATCAATGACGTGCACATAGCAATGCACTGCTGCTCAGATTCGTCATTTGATGGCTTTTTAAGATCAAAAAAGGGTGCGCTCTTGAGCCACACCCTAAATCAAATTAAAGATAGAAAGAAGTGATTAACCTTCCACCACCTTCATTAACAACTGCCCATCATACAGAGCTTGTTTTATCAGCGCAGCGCCCGGCATCGTCGCTTGTTTATAAAAGCGAGATTCCACCAGCTCAAGATCTTGGTGATAAACAGGCAAGCTTTGTTCTTCAATACAACGGCGAACGGCCGGATAAAGCACCTCTTTCGCTTGGTTAATTACCCCACCAATCAAAATCTTTTCTGGGTTAAACAAGTTGATCACGATAGCAATTGCAGAACCTAAATAGCGCCCCAATTTTTCAATCACATCAACCGCGAGAGGATCGCCATTTGCCGCGGCTTCACAGATACTTTCGATACTCATCTCTTCTTGATCCGCGAGAATGGAGGCTTCACCTTCAGAGATGCGTCTTACCACTTCTTCACGAATCGCTTGCGAGCTGGCAACCGTTTCTAAGCAACCAATGTTGCCAC
The DNA here is from genome assembly GCF_043103065.1 of Vibrio sp. YQ_11. Lineage (NCBI taxonomy): Bacteria > Pseudomonadati > Pseudomonadota > Gammaproteobacteria > Vibrionales > Vibrionaceae > Vibrio > Vibrio sp. YQ_11. The sequence goes on from NZ_JBICJM010000010.1 coordinate 74,039, forward strand.
AGTGACATCGCTTCCCGTTGGGATCAATTTGAATATGCCCTAGTTCACCAATATTACCGTGGCGGCCTTGAAGAACTCGCCCATCAAGAATGATACCGGCGCCTAAACCATGGTGAATCGAAATAAGAACAGAGTTGTCATTTTCTTGGGAATGGCCAAAGAGCTTTTCAGCTAAAGCCCAAGCACGCGTATCGTTGGCAATAAAGACCGGCAAACCCGTCGCTTTGTAAATCTCTGGCCCCAAAGCAAGGTTTTCGACGTTATAGTGAGGCATTTGTAGCACCACGCCCTGCTCAGAGTTTACAAGGCCTGGAAGCGTAATCGCGATGCTAGTAACACGATCGAGCTGATCGGCATACGTCTGAAAAAAATCGTCAATTTCGTAGAGCAGACGCTCAAGAACATCGTCTTGGTCACGTTCATGAATTTCGATTTTGGTATCGATCAAGACATCGCCACCCAACTCATGCAGAGCAATAGTCAGATAGCCACGACCTAAACGCATCGACAGAAACTGCCAGCCTTCGTTGTTAACTTGTAGGCCTACGGCAGGACGACCACGACTTGTCGCCTCTTGTACGGTAGTTTCATGAATCAAGTGTGCTTCGATTAATTCTCGAGTGATTTTGGTGATACTCGCAGGCGCAAGCTCACTTTGCTTCGACAAATCAATTCGAGAAATTGGACCTTTTAGGTCAATAAGTTTATATACACGACCAGCATTGACCTGTTTGATATGATCAATATGGCCCGGTTGAGCCATGTACATCTTGCACTCCGAAATTCTATAACGAGACAATTTTTTTACTTTGCGAAGTAATTGTGAAGTGAATTAATAAATCCCCGTGACAAGCATCACGTATAAACATGTTTGTTTGTGTATTCAATCAAATAACGGGAAATCTACTCCTGTTAAATTGCTTGAAAAATAACTTATTTTATTCTTCAAATTAGGAGAGCAACATAAGCGACCACAGAGCATCCCTACAAAGAGGTTTTCGCTAACTCGTTAGTCCTCTATGTATTATCCGTCTGTTTTAGCGAGTGCCACTCTTCATGCAAACAATCTGTGCATATACTTATACCTAACTGGCATCGAGCTTAGAAAATACTGACCTCGACAGTGGTTAGATTAAGTAAGAATAAAATTTGAGTTACTTTGTCCTACACCTGCATTCTTCGGAGAATCTATGACTTCCAAATTAAGAAGAACGAAAATTGTCACCACTCTTGGCCCTTCAACTGATAAAGACAATGTGCTGGAGGAGATCATTAAAGCTGGTGCGAACGTCGTTCGTATGAACTTTTCTCACGGTACAAGTGAAGACCACATTCAACGCGCTAAAAAAGTACGCGCGATTGCCGCAAGATTAGGGCGTCAGGTTGCCATTCTTGGCGATTTACAGGGACCTAAAATTCGTGTTTCGACCTTTAAAGACGGTAAAATCACACTCAAAGTCGGCGATAAATTCACACTAGATAGCGACTTACCAAAAGGCGAAGGGAACCAAGAATCCGTTGGTTTGGATTACAAAGAACTGCCTCAAGATGTTTCACCGAACGACATTCTACTGCTTGATGATGGCAGAGTTCAATTGCAAGTCACCAGCGTAGAAGGAAATAAAGTCCATACCCGTGTGACCGTTGGTGGTCCATTATCCAACAACAAGGGCATCAACAAAAAAGGCGGTGGCTTATCAGCCGATGCGCTCACGGAGAAAGACAAATCTGACATCATCACAGCCGCAGAAATTAAGGTCGACTATTTGGCCATTTCTTTCCCACGCAATGGCGAGGACATGCACTATGCCAGACGCTTGGCCAGGGATGCCGGCTTAGAAGCAAAACTCGTCGCAAAAGTAGAACGTGCAGAAACCGTCGCCACGAGCGAGTCGATTGACGATATCATCCTAGCTTCTGACGTCGTGATGGTCGCTCGCGGCGATTTAGGGGTTGAGATTGGCGATCCTGAACTGATCGGTGTTCAGAAAAAACTCATTCGTCGAGCTCGCAGTTTGAACCGCGTCGTCATTACTGCAACTCAAATGATGGAATCGATGATCAATAGCCCAATGCCAACGCGTGCAGAAGTCATGGACGTAGCAAACGCCGTTTTGGATGGCACCGATGCCGTGATGCTGTCTGGAGAGACCGCTGCCGGTCAATATCCGGTAGAGACCGTGAAATCAATGGCGGATGTCTGTATTGGCGCAGAAAAGATGTCTGAAGCAAGTCTATCGACCTACCGTCTCGACCGCACCTTTGAAACAGCAGAAGAGACCATTGCAATGGCAACCATGTACTCAGCGAACCACATGGAAGGCATCAAAGCGATGATTGCATTAACAGAGTCAGGAAGAACTGCTTTGATGATGTCACGCCTAAGCTCTGGTTTGCCGATTTTTGCTTTATCGCGTAACGAATCGACGCTCAACCGCGCAGCGTTATATCGTGGCGTGACGCCAGTGTACTTTGATGCGAAATGCGATGCAGGCTTACCAACCGCTCAAGCCGCAATTTCTAGCCTCAAAGAGCAAGGTTACTTACATGAAGGTGACTTAGTGATCATCACTCAAGGTGACGTGATGGACGTCGTTGGTTCAACCAACTGCATGCGTATTCTGCCAGTCTAACGTAATAGAAATGCTAAGGGCTCCAGTGGAGCCCTTTTTTGTTTATCGCTTAGGTGACTTACGCTAGCTCAAGCGCTTTCTCGACCTTCAAGATCCATATTCAGTTGATCGTACAACTGAACCAGATTAAACCCGGCTTGCAAGCCCAATTGATAATCATGCTCTAACGCTTCTGGTTCACTCAGGAGTGAAGAAGATTTCAAGCCCTCTTTGGGCGCAATTTGCAAAATAAACGTGTCGTCCGGTGGGTTTGATAAAAACGCCTGCGTTAGCTCAAAGGTCTGATAGTGAATCATCAGCATATCGGCCAAGCCAGAATCAAAATTCTCACCAATCAAATGGCTTAATCGATACAAATTATCAGCCCCAAATAACCAACGACCACCGTTGAGAAGCATTTTCCCAGTTAACTTAGACTGGTGCGCAGTATTAATTTTTTGTTGGAAGAAAGACGTCCAGTCAGACTTCCACTGGCTGACTTTTTGTTGCCAAGATTGCTGCACCGAGTTTATGGATTCGCGATACCATTCTACTGGCACGTCTCCGATTTCACTTTGCGCCCTCGCCTCTATCTCAGAGAAGGGTTCTGTGCGAATCACAATAATGTTGCGCGCATTTTGTCGCCACGCTTCTTGAACCGGAATCGAGGCGGAAACACCACCATCCACAAACTTTTGCCCATTTACATCGACAGGGCCATGGTACAACTTAGGAATCGCACAAGTGGCTAGCATGGTGTGGAACCAATCGTCCCCAAGAATCGGCAAATACTGATCGGATAAATTTTCCACGTTCGTAACGGCTGCAAACGCTCCTCTTCCAGCCAAGGTCTTACGCCCTAAATCGAGATCAAGTTTGTAAGGAAAATCTTGGATTCTTTCTAGCGCCCACTCAAGACTCAAGTATTGTTGCTTACGAATGTAGCGGAAAAGATTAAAAAACTCAGGAGAAGTAGTCAGTTCGGTAATGAACGCTTTACCCATGCCATGTTGACGACATAAATACGAGCAAAGGTTTAGAGCACCGGCAGAAGTGCCGTAAAACTCATCGAAAGGATCGAAATTAGAAAGGAGTAGTGCATCCAACACTCCAGCGGTAAAAATCCCTCGCTGCCCTCCTCCTTGTGTGACTAGAGCAGTTTTGCCATGTCTAAAGTGCTCATAAACTTCTATATCGAGCTCTGTATGGCTTTCGGTGATTATACCGCTGTTACGTATCATCGGCTCACGCCAGTTTTCTGATGCTTATTGTTAGGCCGTCGTAATCGCAATAATTCCGAACGACAAAAGCACTGCGAAAACACTGACGACAATGATTAGTGCGGATTTTAGATCGTGTTCCATAAACGCCTCCTTGAGCTGTAACAAATTAATAACACCAGTGTGAAACATGTTCAAGATTTGGTTAATTTAGTCGCGCGATTTTGACTAAGCCATCACAATTAGCTTAGTCATAATAAGGAGATAGGACATGAAGAATAAACTCAGTTGGCTAGTTGGGGGCATGTTAATGAGCTGCGCATTGAGCGCACAAGCAAATGTTATCGTAACCCCATTTATTGGCTTTACTGGCGGCGGGCAAGTCGAAGATGAAAACAAAAACACCTATGACATAGACCCTGCCCTCAGTTACGCCTTATCAATAGAAACACCTTTTGAAATGGGAAAAATCGGCCTTTTCTATTCTGCACAACCGACAGAGCTCAAAGAGTTGTCGAACTCCGCCGATATCCATTATTTACAATTCCAAAGCAGTATTTACTATCCCCTCGCTGAAGGTTGGCAAAGCTATGTAGGGTTGGGGGTTGGCGGGTCTTACACCGACGTCGACTGGGCTGATAAAAAATACGGTTTTTCTGCCAGTGCTTTTGCTGGGTTAGAGTACGCATTTTCAAAAAACTTTGCTCTAACGGCACAAGTACGCTGGTTAGGTACGGTCGTAGATAATGACACATCTGGTGCATGCACTTTGCCATCTGATGGTTCAAGCTGCATCATCAAATTCGATACTGATTGGATGAACCAATTTCAGTCAAACGTAGGCTTTAGTTTTCGCTTTTAACTGAGGTAAATTAACCGGAACATTATCTATAGGGTGTGCAAAAGATAGTCGTACGCCCTAAATGATAAAAATAGTCCATAAGACCTTTCAAATGGCAATATAGCAGTCATTTATTTCACTAAACCGCCTAACCAACCTTTCAGATCACCTATTTTCTCACTATTTAACAACATTAAAACCACACAAAACACTACCGTTAACATTTAGAATCTATTGCGCTCTGTATTATTAGAAGTTAGTCTGAATAACGAAAACAGATAAATATTTCAGTTTTATCAAACACACATCAACATAATAAGAGTTAATCTCTAACTTCTCTTATGTTAGGCAAAACATAACTCTGCAAATTAATAACAAGTTAGAATTTAGGATCATAAAACTGACGGATAACAGTTGTCCTTTCTTTTAACAATTTAGCAGGGATTGCTGATCAACTGAGAGAGCTTCATTCCTTAGGGAGTCGTATAGGAGTCAGATATGAAGCGAGAACAATGGGGATCCCGTGCAGGATTCATCTTAGCAGCAGTCGGGTCAGCCATCGGATTGGGTAACATTTGGCGTTTCCCATACATGGCTTACGAAAACGGTGGCGGCGCATTTTTTATTCCTTACCTTTTTGCCATGATCACTGCCGGTATCCCATTCATGATCCTTGAGTTCAGTATGGGACAAAAATACCGTGGTTCAGCACCGAAAACACTAGCAAAAATCCATTCGAAGTTTGAATGGCTTGGCTGGTTCCAAGTTGGCGTTGCTGCTGTTATTGCCGTTTACTATGTTGCGGTAATTGGTTGGTCTATCTCTTACTTTGGTATGTCGTTTACTCAAAGTTGGGGAACCGACACTAACGCGTTTTTCTTTAGCGAATACCTAAAGTTAGGTGATAACTCACCAACAAACTTAGGCGGTATTCAATGGAAAATTGCTATAGCGATGACCATTGCTTGGGCTGTTACTTACATTGCCATTGCAAGTGGCGTTAAGTCCGGCATCGAACGCGCATCAAAAATCATGATGCCAATCCTATTCTTGATGGTTCTATTTCTGATCGGTCGCATGGTATTCCTACCCGGTGCACTCGATGGTGTGAACTATATGTTCGAACCCGATTTCAGCAAGATTTGGGACGTAAAAGTATGGGCTGCCGCGTATGGTCAAATCTTCTTTACCCTAAGTATCGGCTTTGCAATCATGTTGGCCTACTCAAGCTACTTGCCTGAGAAGTCTGACATCACAAACAACGCCTTTATGACCGTACTGATCAACTGTGGTTTCTCTATCCTTGCAGGTATCATGATCTTCTCTGTATTGGGTTACATGGCTCAAGAGCAAGGTAAACCACTAACAGAAGTTGTCTCTGCTGGCGTAGGCCTTGCCTTTGTGACGTTACCTGCGGCAATTAACCTATTGCCAGCGCCTTACATTCTTGGCCCGCTGTTCTTCTTTGCGCTTGTTGTGGCCGGTCTAAGTTCACACATCTCGATTATGGAAGCAGTGACGTCAGCCATTATTGATAAGTTAAAGTGGAGCCGTAAGAAAGCAGCAAATGTGGTAATCGGTACTGGCTTTGTTGTGTCGATGGCATTTGCGACCAACGGTGGCCTACTGCTACTAGACTTAGTCGATCACTTTGCAAACAACGTTGGTATTATGGTTGGTGGCTTGATTGAAATCGTATTGATGGCTTGGTTGCTAAATCGTGTACCAGAAGTACGCGGCTACGTGAATGAGCGTTCTGACTTCTCTATCGGTCAATGGTTTGAGATTTGTTTACGCTTTGTCACACCAATCATGTTAGCAATCATCTTGGCAACTAAGCTTTATGCTCTATTTACAGAAGGCTATGGTGGCTACGATCTAACTCTAGGTTGGGCAATCATTGCCGCACTCTTTATCTTTGGCTTACTTATCAACGCAGCAAACCGCAAGGAGGCAGTAAAATGACCGTTAGCGCAATCATTATGATGGTTCTTGGTTTGGGCATCACTTGGGGCGGTGCAGCTATCTGCATTAAACGTGCGATGAACAAACAGTAAGATTGAAATTCCGTCTTAATCAGACACAAAATGCCGGCATCTATGCCGGCATTTTTTATTTGAGAGCTAGAAGCTGTATTTCACACCAACTGCCCCACCCAACTGTAAGTCAGGGCCTTTATAGAAATCGAGCTCAGGATGGATCTGCGCATAAACGTCCCACCCTTTCGATAGGTCCCAGTTCACGCCAAGTGGAACACGAATACCAAATTCGTCATCCCACTCATACCAGCCACCAACCCCGACATACCAAGTGATTGGCATATTCTGGTCAAACGCACCACGCTTCGCGATATAGTCGAACGCCATGCCATCGTTGCCAATGATACCTCGATACTTGTTATCAACTTCCACAACCACGCTCAATTGCTGGTCTACTGCCATACCGACAGACAGATTAGCAGGCTCGTTAGCCGCCATTGCCGAGCTAGAAATAAGACCCACAGCTAAGATAATTTTATTCTTCATACACGTTATCAATTCTTAAAAAACATCGTGCATAATTCAAACATGTTCAATATTTGTTATGTCATCAGTGAGTAAACGGTTTGTACGAAAAAGCCGACAAAAGTAAAGATGAGTTTGAGATCACAAGGTTCAATAAGGTGAGCCTAGGTCGTACTTATGAAACCAATAGGCAAAAAATATAGGCAAGAAAGTCAGGCAGGCAATAGATAATAAGTTATTCAGCGATATCCAAAACACAAAAAAGGAGGCCTTAGCCTCCTTTCAAAACAATGAATGTTGGGGATTAACCGTGGTTACGAATCCACTCATCCATTTCAGTTTTTAGGTTGTCAGACTTAGTACCGAAGATAGCCTGAACACCACCTGCAACAACTACAACACCAGCAGCGCCAAGTTGTTTTAGTTTGTCTTGGTCAACCGCAGCAGTATCTGCAACAGCAACACGTAGACGAGTGATACATGCGTCTAGACCAGTGATGTTTGCTTTGCCGCCGAATGCTGCAACTAGCTCACCTGCCATGTCTGAACTAGAAGTCGCCGCAGCTTCTTCAGTTTCATCTTCACGACCAGGAGTTTTTAGGTCAAGAGCTGTGATTACTGCACGGAACACTACGTAGTAGATTACTGCGTAAACTAGACCAACAGCGATCATCAGACCCATCTTCTGAGCGTTACCAGATAGAACTAGGAAGTCGATCAGACCGTGAGAGAAAGATGTACCGTGTACAAAGCCTAGAGTGTTAGCAACGATGTATGCAGAACCAGCTAGTAGAGCGTGGATACCGTATAGAACAGGAGCAACGAATAGGAATGAGAATTCGATTGGCTCAGTAATACCTGTTAGGAATGAAGTCAGAGCAGCTGACGCCATGATACCCATTACTTTCGCGCGGTTTTCAGGTTTAGCACAGTGAGCAATCGCGATTGCTGCAGCTGGTAGACCGAACATCTTGAACATGTAACCACCCGCTAGCTGACCGAAGCCATTACCAGCAGCACGAGATGCTTCATCAGCAACTAGGTAACAAGTTAGAACGCCGTGTTGAGTTTCGCCTGCTGCGTTAACACAAGTACCAGCTTCGAAGAAGAAAGGTACGTTCCAAACGTGGTGTAGACCGAATGGGATTAGTGAACGCTCAACAACACCGTAGATACCGAATGCTAGTTGTGGGTTTTGGTGCGCAGCCCAGTCAGAGAATGCAGAGATTGCACCGCCGATTGGTGGCCAAATTACAGAAAGAATTACACCAAGGATGATCGCTGCAAAACCAGTGATGATTGGCACTGCACGCTTACCAGCAAAGAAGCCAAGGTATTCTGGAAGTTGAATTTTGAAGAAACGGTTGAATGCCCAAGCAGCAACACCACCGACAAGGATACCACCTAGTACACCTGTATCGATTTTTTCAACGCCCATTACGCCAGCCATAACACCTAGTGTTGCAGTCATGATGCCGTAACCAACAATTGCAGCTAGACCAGCTACACCATCGTTGTTTGTGAAGCCTAGTGCAACACCTACAGCGAATAGAAGTGCCATTTGGCCGAATACTGAACCACCAGCTTGTTCCATAAGGTTAGAAACGATCTCTGGAATAAAGCTTAGGTGGGCAGCACCAACACCTAGTAAAATACCTGCAACTGGTAAAACTGATACTGGAAGCATCAGCGCCTTACCAACTTTTTGCAGGTTAGCAAAAAGGTTCTTAAACATGTTTATGCTCCTGATAAATTTATAAGTATTATTTGGGCACTAACGGCACACCCCCGTAGCCTAAAGGTTAGCACCCAATGAAAATGTAACCACAACTGCATTATATTTTCCGGCTCTAAATATATATTGATGACCCTCAAACTTTCCACACAGTTACGAAATTTAGTTTCAAAACAAGTCTTAGATCACACCCAAAAACGGTCAATGAAAAGGTTTGCATTTAACCTATATTACTGTTTTATAAAGGTTTTATTATTTATATTATTAATTTTAAGGCGTAAATAAAATACAGAACAATGTTATTTTTAGTAACAAAATTACATTTGTAAAATTTGAATGTTATTGAATCAACATTTTTCGTAAACATTAAAATGAAGAGTACATCTGACGTATTTGTAAACAAAAAAAGGAGCTTTCGCTCCTTTTTAATACCGGATGTCATTTTTTATCGCAAAAAAAGATTTCGGAAGTTTTCGGTGGTTTTATGCGCAACTTCAGACAGTGCACATGACTTAAGTTGCGCAATATACGCGGCAACCTCGACAACATAAGCAGGTTGGTTCTCTTTTCCTCGATGAGGAATTGGAGCCAAGTATGGTGAGTCGGTCTCAATCAGCAGTTGCTCTAATGGCAACGCTTTCACCACTTCTTTCAACTCGGTTGCTTGACGAAAAGTTACAATACCTGAAATCGAGATATAAAAACCCAAATCCATAGCAGCTTCGGCAAAGGGAAGATCTTCAGTAAAACAATGAATGACACCACCACATTTCTCCGCGCCACCATTACGTAAAATGTCCAATGTATCTTCACGCGCATTGCGGGTGTGAATAATAAGCGGCTTGTTCAGTTCAACCGCCAACTCAACCTGCTGTTCAAAACGCTCTTTTTGAAGTGCCGCTGTTTCTGGTTTGTAATGGTAGTCCAATCCAGTTTCGCCAATAGCAACGACTCTTTCGTGGCTAGCATGGCGACGCAACGTCTCCATGGAAAACGCACTCTCAACATCCAATGGGTGAACACCACAAGAAGCGTACACATTCTCGTAAGGTTCGATCATCTCCAACATATTAGGAAATGAGTCTAACGTAACACCTACAGATAGCAGCTCTTTTACGTTAGCTTGCTTTGCTTTGTTAATAACGTCTTTAATATTGATATGAAGATCATCGTAATTCAATTTGTCTAAATGACAGTGCGAATCTACGAACATAATGCCTCTCGTGATTCAATTAACCAGTTCATTGATAGTAGCTCAAGGTTCAAACCCGGAAAGGTTTGCATTTGCGCTTTGAGCTCCATGAGTTTCTTTGTTGATGCATACAACCCATCGTAATGATGGTGCTGAAATTTTGCAGCACCAGGCAGTATGCCTTCGTCTACGACACCAAACTGCGCCTTCTGAGCATCCGTCAATAACAACCATGCCCAATCCAGCGCTTGGTCTGGATTTTTTGCCATTAACGATGCACATTTGGATACATCAGACGTCGGAGATAACAGTGTTTCAACCAAACAACGTTCGAAAGCCGAATACTCCTCTAGCTCACCATTTTTCAACGATTCAAGCGTTTTTAATGGAGAACCCATATTCAGTTTCAACGCGAAAGCCGGTACTTGAGACAAGCCTTGCTCCCCTATCCACTGCATAGCTTGATCGGTTGAAGGCGGCGTCACAACCCAATGCTGGCATCGGCTACGAATCGTCGGTAGCAATCTTTCTTGATTATGAGTGACCAGCAAAAACAAACATTTTTCGCCCGGTTCTTCCAGCGTTTTTAATAGCGCATTAGAAGCGGATTCATTCATCGCATCGGCTGGCTCAATCACAAACAAACGGTAACCATTCAGCTGAGAAGATTCATGAGCTAGACGATTGCAAGCGCGAATTTGGTCAACCGTAATCGCCTTGCCTTCTTTCTCTGGCTTAATCCAGTGCAAATCTGGATGGCTTTGAGATTTCGTCAGTTGACAGCTATGGCAAAAACCGCAAGCTTCACTGCTGTAGTTTTGACAAAGAAGTGCATGACTAAAAAACTCAACAAGCTTTTCTACTGCCAAGCCTTTATCACTTTGCAGCAATAAAGCTCCAGAAATTCGATCTGAATCCAACCCAGATTTGAGGTTCTCCCATGCTGGCTTTAGCCAAGGAAAATCATTAAACATGCGTAACCTATATTCGCTTTTTACTTACTGGCGAGACAACCATTCGTTCAAGGCGTCTTGAATATCACGAGACACTTCTTCAATCGATTGTTCTGCATTGATCACAACAATTGACGGATCAGCATTGGCGATTTCCAAATAACGCTCACGAGTGCGCTCGAAGAAGCTGATATCCATCTTTTCAATACGGTCTAGCTCGCCACGACCACGAGCGCGCTCAAGACCGATACAAGGGTCGATATCCATATAAAGTGTAAATGCGGGCTTAAAGTCACCCAACGTAGTGTCACGTAGGTTTTTCATGAGTGACGCATCAATTTGACGGCCACCACCTTGGTAAGCTTGTGATGACAAGTCATGGCGATCGCCAACAACCCATTGTCCGTTTGCAAGCGCTGGCTTAATCACATTCTCAACCAGTTGAACACGCGCGGCGTACAACAGAAGCAACTCTGTCATGTCTTTCAACTCTTCGCCTTCATGCTCTTCCTTGACTAAAGCGCGCATTTTCTCGGCAAGAGGTGTCCCACCAGGTTCACGCGTGTTAACGATGTTTTCGATTCCCGCTTGTTTGAGCGTGTCTAAAACCGTTTTAATCGCAGTGCTTTTCCCTGCGCCTTCAAGGCCCTCTACGACAATAAAGTTTGCTTTCATCATTTGTTCTTTCTTAGTTCTCTTAAATAGGCTCGAACAGCACGATTGTGCTCAGCAAGTGATTTCGAGAAAACGTGTCCGCCCGTCCCACTTGCTACAAAATATAAGTAATCACTGCTTTCTGGGTTTAGTGCAGCTTCAATAGAGGCTTCTCCGGCCATTGCAATAGGTGTCGGCGGCAAACCATTAATAACGTAGGTATTGTATGGTGTTGGGGTGCGTAGGTCTTTCTTACGGATGTTACCATCGTAAGCATCCCCCATCCCGTAGATAACGGTCGGATCCGTTTGAAGTCGCATACGTTTATTCAAACGGTTAACAAACACAGAAGCAACACGTTCGCGTTCTGAATCAATCGCCGTTTCTTTTTCGATAATAGAGGCAAGGATCAGCGCTTCATACTTGTCTTTGAGAGGCAGCTTCTCCTGACGAGCGTCCCAGTTCGCATCCAGTATTTTATTTAATTTGGAATGTGCACGCTTTAGCAACTGACTTTCGCTCGCACCAGCGGTGTAGTGGTACGTTTCAGCCAAAAACAAGCCTTCAAGCTTATCACGTTCAATACCAAGCTTCTGTGCCATCTCTTTTTCTGACAACCCTGAAAGGTCGTGTTGAACATAAGGTGCGCTTTGAAGTAGCTCTAACCACTCAGAAAAACGACTACCTTCAACAAACGTGATGGCAAATTGATGTTCTTTGCCTGTATTGAGTAGCTCTAACGCCTCGTAAAGCGATACATTTGGCTCAAGTTGGTAAGTGCCTGCTCGCACTTGAAGAAGCTCTGGGTAAAGATGGGGCATTAAGCGAGTGTAATCAGACGCTTTTATGATGTTCTCTTTCACCAAATCGCGCATTACACGATGAAAGCTTGTGCCGTTTTCGACAGTGAACAGTTGAGGTTGCTCAATTAAAATTGGCGAGTTAACGTATTGCTTTGTTTGTGAAACAACGTAAAAAAACCCTGCTGCGCTTATCACAGCGATCAGCACAACAAAAGCCAACAGTTTTTTAATCACGTATTTAAATTCCCTTGCAGTCGTTGAGTCAGTTTTCCTATCGGAAAGACAGTTTTGTGGTTATTAGAGGCTGTAATGCTCGTGACAGGAGCAACACCTAGTAGTGAGTTGCACATCCATACTTCATCCGCAGAAAGCAGTTCCATCAGAGAAAAGTCCCCTACTTCAACTTCGGTATTATTGGCCTCGAAAAACTCAAGCACCTTACGACGCATCACGCCTGCGACGCCAGACGAATTTAAGCTAGGCGTATAAACCTTGTTATCTTTAACCCAAAAAAGGTTTGCCATTGTAGTTTCAATGACATGATTTTGCACATTTAACGTCACTGCATCGGCAAAGTTAGAGTGCTCAATTTCAGCTTTCGCAAGCACTTGTTCTAAGCGATTGTTGTGTTTATGCCCTGCGAGCAAAGGCTGAATTCCGAGACGGGTTTCGCATACCCCCAGATTCACCCCATTTTGTTGCCAGTCGACATAATGGACAGGAAATGCAAAGTTCGAGATGGTCACCATTGGGCCCTCAATGCCCTTAGTGCCATACCCTCTTCCACCGATTCCGCGGCTAATGTGAATTTTGATTCCAGCGTGTTCATCTTTCAGGGTAGCCAAGTGAGCCCACTCGGAAACTATACTCCAGTCAGGTAAAGGAATATGAAGTGTTTTGAGACATGCTTCCAAACGTTCAACATGCGCTTGCCAATACTCTAGCTCGCCGTTTTTAGTCTGGATAGTAGTAAAGCAACCGTCTCCATATTGAAAAGAGCGATCACCTAATGAAACCTGTGTTTGTGGAACTCCATTTACCCAAAACATTAGAACACCCTTAGGTTACAGACGACAAATAAAAGAAAACGGCTCAATGCTAAGCATCGAGCCGTTAGAATACAAGTTTCGCGGTCTTAAAACCTTATTAGAGATTTTTACTCAGCGAACTTTTTGAAGATCAAAGAACCGTTTGTACCACCAAAGCCAAACGAGTTACAGATTGCGTATTCCATACCTTCAACTTTGCGCGCAGTGTGTGGCACAAGGTCAATGTCTAGACCTTCTTCTGGATCATCAAGGTTAATCGTTGGTGGAACGATTTGGTCAACCAAAGACATAATCGTGATGATAGCTTCAACTGAACCAGCAGCACCCAATAGGTGACCAGTCATTGACTTAGTTGAAGAAACAAGAACTTGTTTTGCGCCTTCTTCACCAAGAGCACGTTTCACACCCTTGATTTCAGCAACGTCGCCAGCAGGAGTAGATGTACCGTGAGCATTCACGTAACCTACTTGAGTACCCGTGATGTTCGCATCACGCATTGCTGCTTCCATTGCTAACGCACCACCTGAACCATCTTCACTTGGTGAAGTCATGTGGTAAGCATCGCCAGACATACCAAAGCCAACTAGCTCTGCGTAAATCTTAGCGCCACGTACTTTCGCATGTTCGTATTCTTCAAGAACCATCACGCCAGCACCATCACCTAGAACGAAGCCGTCTCGGCCTTTATCCCATGGGCGAGATGCCTTTTGAGGTTCGTCATTGCGAGTAGAAAGTGCTTTAGCAGCACCGAAGCCAGCCATACCAAGAGGCGTAGAAGCTTTCTCTGCACCACCAGCAACCATCGCGTCTGCATCACCGTATGCAATCATACGAGCAGCGTGGCCAATGTTATGTAGACCTGTAGTACATGCAGTAGAGATCGCGATGTTTGGACCACGAAGACCACGCATGATAGACAGGTTACCCGCAACCATGTTTACGATGGTCGAAGGAACAAAAAATGGGCTAACTTTGCGAGGACCTTTCTCAACCAGTGCTGAGTGACCAGTTTCAATGAGGTCTAGGCCGCCAATACCTGAGCCGATTGCAACACCAACTCGAGGCGCGTTTTCTTCGGTAATTTGTAAGCCAGAGTCATCTAGCGCTTGGATACCCGCTGCAATGCCGTACTGGATGAATAGATCCATTTTACGAGCATCTTTTTTAGACATGTACTCTGTGCAATCGAAATCTTTAACAAGACCTGCAAAACGAGTTGAGAAGTTCGTAGTATCGAAGTGTTCGATATTTACGATACCGCTTTTACCTTCAAGCAGGGCTTTCCAAGATGATTCTACTGTGTTGCCTACCGGTGACAACATACCCATGCCAGTGACAACTACACGACGCTTGGACACGATATAATTCTCCGGGAATTGAATATTTCTATGAGAGGATAGAAGAAGTTAGAAAGAACACAGGCGGTCTAGGAGACCGCCTGGGAGAGATAATTACTGAGCGCTGTTTACGTAGTCGATTGCAGCTTGAACAGTAGTGATCTTCTCAGCTTCTTCATCAGGAATCTCAGTGTCGAATTCCTCTTCTAGAGCCATAACTAGTTCTACAGTGTCTAGAGAATCAGCACCTAGATCATCAACGAAAGAAGCTTCGTTTTTAACTTCTGCTTCGTCTACACCTAGCTGTTCAACAATGATTTTCTTTACGCGTTCTTCGATGTTGCTCATTTTTCTTTTCCTTTACAGATTTCGCCTAATGCGATGATTCCGTAGTTTATTCGAACTATTGAAAGTTGCAAGGGGGTCCTTGCTGGTCAAACCACAAAATTAGCGAATTTAACCGAATTTCAATACATTTTTGACTTAAATCATGCACAAATCTTGCGCATAAGCATGACAAGTTCATGACAGTTAATTGCAACTATAGGCTATTTTTCACAATGTAAAATAGCTAAATTTGCACGAACTGTGCATTAAACCATGTACATGCCACCATTTACATGCAAAGTTTCACCAGTAATGTAAGCGGCTTCAGGTGAAGCTAGGAAAACTACTGCTGATGCAATTTCACGAGGATCACCCAAGCGACCAGCTGGCACGTTCGCCAACGTTGCTGCACGTTGGTCGTCATTTAGCGCCTTAGTCATGTCTGTTTCGATGAAACCAGGTGCAACTGTGTTAACCGTTACGCCACGAGAAGCCACTTCACGAGCCATTGATTTAGTAAAACCAATCACGCCCGCTTTTGCTGCTGCGTAGTTAGTTTGACCCGCATTACCCATAGTGCCTACAACAGAACCTACGTTGATGATACGACCCGCGCGTTTTTTCATCATGCCACGCAGAACCGCTTTAGACATACGGTAAATAGGCGTCAGGTTTGTGTTGATGATGTCGTTCCACTCATCGTCTTTCATGCGCATTAGTAGGTTATCGCGAGTGATACCTGCGTTATTCACTAGAATATCGATCGCACCAAACTCATCGTTAATGGTTTTTAGTGTTGCTTCGATAGACTCAACGTCAGTGACGTTAAGCGCTAAACCTTTACCATTTTCGCCTAGGTATTCGCTGATCGCAGCCGCGCCGCCTTCAGACGTTGCGGTACCAATAACGGTGGCACCGCGTTCAACAAGAAGCTCAGCAATCGCACGACCAATGCCACGGCTTGCGCCAGTCACTAGAGCGATTTTACCTTCTAGATTCATCATGTTGTGTTTTCCTTTTCTTATCGTGAAAGAATTATTTAGCGGCTTCTAACGACGCCACATCGTTAACTGCTGCTGCACTTAGTGTTTTCACGATACGTTTTGTTAGACCTGTCAGAACTTTGCCCGGGCCAAGTTCAAGAAGGTTTTCTACACCTTGTTCACTCATTAGCTGTACGCTTTCAGTCCAACGAACTGGGCTGTATAGCTGACGAACAAGCGCGTCTTTGATTTTTGCAGGGTCAGTTTCAGCTGCCACATCAACGTTATTGATAACTGGAAGTTGTGGTGTGTTGAATTCGATAGACTCTAGCGCTACTGCTAGTTTATCTGCTGCTGGTTTCATTAACGCGCAGTGTGAAGGCACTGACACAGGAAGAGGAAGAGCACGTTTCGCGCCAGCTTCTTTACACAGTGCACCAGCGCGCTCTACTGCATCTTTACTACCTGCGATAACAACTTGACCAGGAGAATTGAAGTTTACTGGAGAAACGACATCGCCTTGCGCTGCTTCTTCACACGCCTTTGCAATCGCATCATCATCTAGACCGATGATTGCATACATTGCGCCAGTACCCGCAGGAACCGCTTCTTGCATTAGCTTGCCACGTAGTTCAACCAATTTGATTGCTTCTTTAAAGTCAATCACGCCAGCGCACACAAGCGCTGAGTATTCACCGAGACTGTGACCCGCTAGGTTTGCTGGTTGTTCTAGACCAAGCTCTTGCCATACGCGCCAAATAGCGACAGAAGAAGCAAGCAATGCAGGCTGAGTACGGAAAGTTTGGTTTAGATCTTCAGCAGGGCCATTTTGAACAAGCGCCCATAGATCGTAACCTAGTGCGTCAGATGCTTCTGCAAATGTTTGTTTTACTACGTCATATTGTTCGCCTAGATCAGCAAGCATACCTACAGCTTGAGAACCTTGACCTGGAAATACGATAGCAAACTTGCTCATGTTGTTTTCCTTTAAGCAATGTAAAAAGAAATAAGATGCACGTGAGTGCACCTTAAATTTTGAATTCTCGCGAAACTTAGAATTTCACCAGAGCAGAGCCCCATGTGAAACCGCCACCGAAAGCTTCAAGTAGCAACGTTTGTCCACGCTTAATACGGCCATCACGAACCGCTTCATCAAGCGCCGTCGGAACTGTCGCTGCCGACGTGTTACCGTGCCTGTCTAATGTGACAACAACTTGGTCTAGTGACATTGACAGTTTTTTCGCCGTCGCTGAAATAATACGGTAGTTCGCTTGGTGCGGCACTAGCCAGTCTAGCTCAGACTTGTGCATATCGTTTGCTTCAAGCGTATCTTTAACGAGTTTAGACAGTTGAGTTACCGCAACTTTGAATACTTCGTTACCAGCCATATGAAGCCATTTATCAACATCTTTACCACGCTCTGGTACAGGTAGACTTAATAAATCACCAAATTGGCCATCCGCGTAGATATGCGTAGAGATAATGCCAGGCTCTTGGCTTACACCAACAACAACTGCACCCGCACCGTCACCAAACAAAATGATCGTTGAACGGTCAGTTGGATCACACGTTTTAGATAGTGCATCTGCACCAATCACCAATACGTTTTTACACATACCTGATTTGATATGTTGATCCGCAACAGACAATGCGTACACAAAACCAGAACAAGCAGCGGCTAAGTCGAAAGCCGGACAACCTTTAATGCCAAGCTTTGCCTGCACCTGACACGCAGATGAAGGGAAAGTATGGCTACTGCTCGTGGTAGCAACGATAATTAGGTCGATATCATTTTTATCAATGCCGGCCATATCGATAGCGTTTTCAGCTGCGTAGAATGCCATGTCCGCAACAGTTTCGTCTTCTGCTGCAATTCGACGCTCTTTAATACCAGTACGAGCTACGATCCACTCATCACTTGTATCTACCATTTTCTCTAGGTCTGCGTTAGTACGCACTTGAGATGGCAGGTAGCTGCCAGTACCTAAAATTTTGCTATACATGAAGACTAATAATGCCTCTCGAGTAAAACCGCTTCCAAACGATCGCTAATACGGCTTGGTACTTGTCGTTTGACCTCGTGTACTGCCTCGCCAAGTGCATTGACAATCGCAGATACATCCGCACTTCCATGGCTTTTTATGACAATGCCGCGCAATCCTAGCAAACTTGCGCCGTTATACTGGTCGGGGTTCAGTGTTTTTAGTTCATTAAATAGCCGAGAAAACAACTTTCTAGCAATCCAACCCTTTATCGTCGATGCCATCATGCTGGTTTTTAGTTTTTCGATAAAAAGTTGTGCTGTTCCCTCGCTGGCTTTTAAGCATACGTTGCCAACAAATCCATCACAAACGATGACATCGGCTACGTCATGCAAAATTTGATTACCTTCAATATAACCAACAAAATTGATAGCGTCGGTTTGAGAAAGCATTTCTGCACAGCGTTTAACTAAATCGTTCCCTTTAATTTCTTCTGCACCAATATTAAGTACAGCAACGCGAGGAGGACGACATAGGTGTTCTTCTGCTAATGCACTGCCCATCACGGCAAACTGAAACAGACTGTCTGCGTCACAAGACACATTCGCACCAAGATCTAACATCCAAGTACGTTTGCCACTGATGGTGGGTAAAGCTGAAACTAAAGCAGGCCGCTCTATACCGGGAAGCAACTTGAGGATAAATCGCGACAGCGCCATTAATGCGCCGGTGTTGCCGCCACTTACACAAGCATCCGCTTCTTGGTCAGAAACCAGATCAATTGCCATACGCATAGAACTGTTTTGGCTATTGCGTAATGCTAAAGACGGTTTTTCTGAGTTCGAGATAACTTTCTCGCTATGAAGAATAGTCAAGCGGGAACTGGTAGAGGTACCGAGTTGAGATAATTGAGATGTGATCAGGCTTTGATCACCTATAAGAATCACTTTTAGCTCTGGGAAATGAGACAGTGCCTGCACGGCGGCAGGCACTGTTACGCGTGGACCGAAATCCCCGCCCATTGCATCAAGTGCAACGGTAATACTTTGCAAAGGTTCAACCTTACTTGTTGATAACCTTTTGACCACGGTAGTAACCTTCAGCAGTTACGTTGTGGCGTAGGTGAGTTTCACCAGAAGTCGCGTCTACAGATAGTGCAGCTGTAGTTAGCGCATCGTGTGAACGACGCATACCGCGCTTAGAACGAGTTTTACGGTTTTTCTGTACGGCCATTGACCCTACTCCTATACTATTGGGTTAAAAACCTAAAGAAGAAGCGGCTACCACACCAGTTACTTTTTCAGATTTTTCAAAACGTCGAATGGATTCGGTTTCTTTTCCTCAATTTCTTCAGGAAGCTCACCAAAAACCATGTTATTTGAATCAACGCTACAATCCGCTTCATCGTGCATCGCAATTTGAGGTAATGCTAAGATGAACTCGTCTTCAACCAGTTGTATAAGGTCTAATTCACCGTACTCATTTAGATCTACCAAATCATAAATTTCTGGTGCTTCCTCTTCCGTCTTCTCACCGTAGTAAGGAGTGTAAAGGAATTCAACTTCACACGCGTGTGTGAATACCTCATTACAACGCTGACACTCTAATTCGACTTCGATGTTAGCTTTACCAGAGATAACAACAAGTCGCTGTTCATCTATCTCAAATGACAATGAGACTTCTGCGTCGCGTTTTACGCCTTCAGTTGCTTCCGCTAAGCGCTTGAAAAGACTAGCTTGGATGATGCCATCGTAATCTAATCGTTTCTGTGCGGACTTTGCTGGATCAACCGTTCGCGGTATTTTTACCTTTTGCATAGGGCGCGAATATTATCTTCCAAATCAAAATTAGTCAAAGAAAAAGGCAAAAAAGTTGTACTTTTTTACGCTTAACATACAGAGCATTAGCCATAATCAATTTTGATCGATTATCCTATTGGAAATGCTTGCGTGAATTGTAATTCAAAATGAAAAATTACCAACTGGTTTTAGCCTCAACCTCCCCTTTTCGTCAACAACTGCTTGAAAAGCTTTCAGTCCCGTTCATTTGTTTATCTCCTGACTGCGATGAAACGCCGTATGAGAGTGAAACTCCTCTGGATCTAGTGCAGCGCTTAGCCGTAAACAAAGCAACCTCTTGCTCTATTAATAAACCAAGTTTGGTCATCGGCAGCGATCAAGTTTGCGTAATTGATGGAAAAATCGTTGGCAAACCTCTAAATCGTGAAAATGCTATCAATCAATTACTTGCTCAAAGTGGTAAAGCCATCACTTTCTATACCGGACTGGCGGTTTATAACTCGGTGACGAATCTGACTGAAGTTGGCTACGACACTTTTGAAGTACATTTTAGAAACTTAAACCGTGAACAAATTGAACGTTACGTCGACAGAGAAGAACCGTTTTACTGTGCTGGCAGCTTCAAAAGCGAAGGGATGGGAATTTGTTTGTTCGAAAAGTTAGTCGGCAAAGATCCAAACACTCTCGTTGGCCTGCCTCTGATTGATTTGATTGATATGCTGCAAAAGCAAGGTTTCGAGATCTTGTAAGTTTAATCAACGCCTCTACTCATCATTTGAAACCTAATATATAAGTGAAATGCAAAAAGGGAGCTAGAGCTCCCTTTGTTTATAGTAAATGCGTTCAGTTTGCCTTTCTTAATCCAACAAGCACTTTCTCTAGTTTGGATTCCATCGGAGCATTAATTTCCATCCATTCATCATTAGACGGATGTTGAAACTTAATGTTCGCGGCATGCAAAAACAAACGGTCCAATCCAAGTTGACCAGTATAGGCATCAAAACGTCTATCTCCGTAACGATCATCCCATGCGATAGGATGTCCGGTGTACTGAGTATGCACACGAATTTGGTGAGTACGCCCCGTAATTGGGCTGGCTTGAATCAACGTCGCTTGCTCAAATTTCTCAAGAATTTTGAAACGCGTTTCCGATGGCTTACCGTTTGGGTTCACTCGTACAATACTGTTCACTTCATTTTTAAGTAGAGGTGCGTTCACAACTTTACAGCTGCTTTTCCATTGCCCCATTACTAAGGCGAAGTAAAACTTCTTCACCGTTTTCTCACGGAACTGCGCTTGCAAATGGCGAAGCGCCGAGCGCTTTTTAGCAACCAGTAAAATACCTGAGGTATCTCTGTCAATACGGTGAACCAATTCGAGGAAGCGTGCCTGTGGACGCAATGCCCTTAATGCTTCAATTGCACCAAACTTCAAGCCACTACCACCATGCACTGCTGTACCAGACGGTTTGTTCAGAATCAGCATATGATCATCTTCATAAATGATCATATGTTCTAGTTCAGCAACCTTATTAAGTTTCGTGCTTGGTGCGACATCCTCTTCCTTTTTCTCAACCGTTACAGGTGGAATTCGGACTAGGTCGCCAGCTTTTAGTTTATATTCGGCTTTGATGCGCTTTTTGTTCACGCGCACTTCACCCTTACGCACGATTCGATAAATCATGCTCTTTGGAATGTCTTTTAATTGGTTACGCAAGAAGTTATCAATGCGTTGACCCGCCATGTCTTCGTCGATATCAACGAACTGGACTTGTGTTCTTATCTCGCTCATACGCGCTATTGTAAACGTAAATCCGCGTGACTTCACATTATTCTTGCTGCAAAAGAAACACTTGTTGCGAGAATCTGCTCCGAAATACGCCAACCTTTTGTTTAGATTATTAAAACCCTTTCCCTTGTTCGGGTTTTGTTTTCTGTCTTTGGAAGTTTACGTGATTCAATCGCTTATTTAACAGCCAGTTATAAATTGGAAAATTTGAGTTTAGCGGCAAATTTTCCATCGTTTGCGCTAAAGCAGATTGCTGATATCCACGCGCACTGCTATAGTTCACAGCTGCTAAGGAAGGTTTGGTTATATTTTATTCACTACCAATCATTTGTCCTCAAGCAATGTGAGTAGAAGGTTGAAGCTCAGGTGCTGCATTGGCGTAAGACACATTGAATTCAACACTCTTGCCACCCTACTCCTCGCATATTCACGTTGAGTACCTACCGCCCAAATAGCGGGTTACAAGTCTACGTTTCTAACAGAAACCAAAATAGATTTGTGATGACTGAAGTGCCCCAGAGCATCCCCTTCCAGCCGGGAGGCTGCAAAATATTAGCCATGGGATCAGGCACCGTGAAACAGCGAAAAAAACGTGGCAAGTCGACAAGAAAGATATAAAAGAAAAGACAACGAGAATTTTCAATGAAAAGAATGTTAATTAACGCAACTCAAAAAGAAGAGTTGCGTGTCGCTCTGGTTGATGGCCAGCGACTTTTCGATCTTGATATCGAGAGTCCAGGACATGAATCTAAAAAAGCGAATATCTACAAAGGACGTATCACACGTATTGAACCAAGCTTAGAAGCCGCATTTGTTGATTACGGTGCTGAGCGTCACGGTTTCCTCCCTCTTAAAGAAATTGCCCGCGAATACTTCCCTGAAGGTTATACCTACCAAGGCCGTCCAAGCATTAAAGAAGTGCTGACTGAGGGCCAAGAAGTAATCGTACAGGTAGAAAAAGAAGAACGTGGTAGCAAGGGCGCAGCTCTAACCACGTTTATTTCTCTTGCGGGTAGCTACCTTGTTCTTATGCCAAACAACCCTCGTGCAGGCGGTATTTCTCGCCGTATCGAAGGTGATGAGCGTACTCAACTAAAAGCAGCATTAAGCACTCTAGAACTGCCTCAAGGCATGGGTCTGATTGTTCGTACTGCTGGCGTTGGTAAGAGCGCAGAAGAACTTGAGTGGGACTTGAACGTACTACTGAACCATTGGAGCGCGATTAAAGGCGCGGCAGACTCTAACCCTGCCCCATTCTTAATCCACCAAGAAAGTAACGTTATCGTTCGTGCAATTCGTGACTATTTGCGTCGTGATATTGGTGAAATCCTTATCGACAGCAACACCATTTATGAACGTGCGAAAGAGCACATTCAATTGGTTCGCCCAGATTTCATCAACCGCGTTAAGAAGTACGAAGGCGAAGTGCCGCTGTTTAGCCACTACCAAATCGAGAGCCAAATTGAATCGGCTTTCCAACGTGAAGTGCGCCTACCATCTGGTGGTTCTATCGTAATCGACCCAACGGAAGCTCTGACTTCTATCGATATCAACTCTGCTCGTGCAACTAAGGGTGGTGATATCGAGGAAACAGCACTTAATACCAACCTAGAAGCAGCAGACGAGATCGCTCGTCAATTGCGTCTACGCGACCTAGGTGGTCTAGTGGTTATCGACTTTATCGATATGACACCAGTACGCCACCAACGTGAAGTAGAAAACCGCCTACGTGAAGCTGTTCGACTAGATCGTGCTCGCGTACAAATCGGTCGTATCTCACGCTTTGGTCTTCTAGAGATGTCTCGTCAACGATTGAGCCCTTCTCTTGCAGAAGCAAGCCACCACATCTGTCCTCGCTGTAGCGGCACAGGGGTTGTTCGTGACAACGAATCTCTAGCACTTTCTGTTCTTCGTTTGATTGAAGAAGAAGCACTAAAAGACAACACAGCTCAAGTATTGGCTGTAGTACCAGTGCCAATCGCATCTTACCTATTGAACGAAAAACGTCGCTCGGTTAACCATATCGAACGAATTCAAGAAGTGAAAATTACGGTTGTTCCTAACTCAGACATGGAAACACCGCACTTTGAAGTAATTCGCGTACGCGAAGGTGAAGAGTTTGATTTAATTTCTTACCTACTTCCTAAGAAGTTGGAAGCAATGAAAGAAGCAGAAGGTAAAGAACCTTCTGAAACAGACATCAAACCTAAGCGAATCGAAGAGCCAGTTCTTAAGGGCTTTGCAGCGCCAGCTCAAACCGCTCCAGCTCCTGTTTCTAAACCTGCGCCGGTAGCGAAGAAGAAAGAAGTAGAGCAAGAAGCAAAACCTGGCCTATTCAGCCGTTTGTTTAAAGCACTAGGTAGCTTCCTATTTGGTGGTTCTGAAGAAGTAAAAGAAGAACCAAAACAAGAAGAGAAGAAATCAAACCGCGACAACAAGCGCAACAAACGCGATCGCAACGACCGTCGTCGTAGCAACCAACGCGATAACCGCGAAGGTCGTGAAAACCGTGATAACCGTCGTCGCCGTAAGCCTCGTGAAGAGCAAGCAAATGAGCAAAACGAAGCTCAACAGCCTGCAAACAAACAGCAACCAAACCGTAGCCAGAAGCGTAAGCCAAAACCTCAACAAGCTGAAAAAGCTCAAGAGCCGAAAGCAAACGCGAAAGTAGCGGAAAAAGGCTTACAACTTGCGGCTGAAGCTCGCTCAGAAGTGAAGCCTGAAGAGAATAAAGCGAAAGCAAACGCGAAAACAGAGAAAGTCAAAGAGCGCCGTCAACGTCGCAAACTGAACAAATCTGTTCGTGTTAAAGATCAACTTGCCGATGAGCAAGTAGAAGAAACAGCAGTGAAAGCAATTGAACCTGTTGAGTCTCAAGTAGATCAAGCCGTTGATACAGCAGCAGACGCACAGCAAGACAACAAGCAAGGTGAATCGAAACAACGTCGTAACCGTCGTTCTCCTCGTCACCTACGAGCAAGTGGTCAACGTCGTCGTCGTGGTCGTGATCGTCGTCCTAACCCATTCCGTCTGCGCAAAGGCGGTGTAGCATCTCCTGAGATGGCAATGGGTAAAGTGATGCCACGTTACATTCCAAAACCAGCGCCTAAGAAGGAAGAGCGAGTTCAGGAAGAAGCGGTTGTGGCAATTGCAACTGCACCTGCTATGCAAGGTGGTTTTGCTTGCCCTGAAATGGCAATGGGTAAAGTCATCATCCGTCGTGAGCAACCAGCGGTAGCTGAAGCACCTGTTGTTGAACCTAAAGTTCAAGAAACAGTAGAAGCTAAAGCTGAATCACCGATTGTTGAAGCTGTAGCGCCTGAAAAGGCAGAGCCAGTAGCGGTTGATCAAGCTCCTGTAGAGCCGATCGTTGAAGTGGCTGAAGCACCTGTTGCGGAAGCAACAACAGAAACAGTTGTTGAAGAAGCTCCGGTTCAAGAGCCAGTCGTTGCAGAAACTGTGGAAGAAGCAGCAACAGAAGTTGCCGTTGAAACTCCAGTAGCAGCGCCAGAGATGAAAGCTGAAGTTATCAACGTTGTTGCTAAGCCACGAGCTAGCGCACCAATGACAAAAGCACCTGGTCCTCAAGAACTACGTGAAATCGAAGTAGCCGCAGCGCCGTTTAAAGCTGAACGCTACCAAGCTAAAGGTGCTGGTAGCCAAGTGGCAACAAACCGCGCCTCTGCAGCAATGACAAAGCCAAACTTCAACTAAGTTTGAATACATTGCGATAGCCTGAAAGCTAGAATCAAAAGGCCACCGAAAGGTGGCCTTTTTTGTTTGTTCTCGGTCTAGCGTAATTGGTCATATTAATATCAACGACGGATCACATTTGTGGTTCATTATCCGTATCATTCTTGAACTTAATCACACTTTTCGGTAGCATTCGCCAACTCAAGTTTTCGACACCATTCTACTGCTGCTCTTTTATTACTACGGTTTACACTAAGTACCTTGAATGTATTTTCATCACTTAGTGGTTAATGCAAATACGAATATGTGTCGGGATAAACTCATCTCAACGAGAACTTAAAGACAAACATGTTCGAATTCCCGCAATTTTCTAAGCACTCTATTAAAAATGACGTGCTATCAGGTTTGACGGTTGCCCTGGCACTTGTCCCTGAAGCCGTAGCATTTGCATTCGTTGCTGGTGTAGACCCAATGGTTGGTCTGTACGCAGCATTCATCGTTGGCCTTATCACCTCAATCTTTGGTGGTCGCCCAGGCATGATCTCTGGTGCTACAGGCGCAATGGCTGTAGTAATGGTCTCTCTTGTTGCAAGCCACGGTGTTCAGTACTTATTTGCTGCCATTATGTTGGCCGGTATTCTTCAAATTGCTGCCGGTTTATTTAAATTGGGCAAATTCATTCGAATCGTTCCACACCCTGTAATGATTGGTTTTGTTAACGGCCTAGCGATTGTTATCTTCCTCGCGCAATTAGGACAATTCAAGGCTCCAGACATGAATGGCGTGCTGACTTGGCTTCCACAAGATCAAATGATGTTAATGCTAGGTTTGGTTGCGCTGACCATGGCGATCATCTACTTCTTGCCGAAAATTACAACAGCAGTGCCATCTTCACTTGTTGCTATCGTAACCGTGACTGCACTAGTTGTTGGGTTAGATCTAGAGACACGTACAGTTGTCGACTTCCTACGTTCTATGTCAGGTAATGAAGCCGCTACACTAGCAGGCTCTTTGCCAACCTTCTCTATTCCATCAGTGCCATTTACGCTAGAGACTCTGCAAATCATCTTGCCTTATGCAGTGATCCTTGCGGCCATCGGCCTAATTGAATCTTTGCTAACGCTGACCGTTTTAGACGAAATGACGAATACTCGTGGCCAATCTAACCGTGAATGTATCGGTCAGGGTATGGCAAACATGACATGTTCTGTATTCGGCGCGATGGGTGGTTGTGCAATGATTGGGCAGTCAATGATCAACGTAAACTCCGGTGGCCGTGGCCGTCTGTCTGGCATCGTAGCGGCTGTAGCTCTGCTGATGTTCATTTTGTTTGCGTCATCGTTGATTGAAATGATTCCACTAGCAGCCCTAGTTGGTGTGATGTTCATGGTTGTGATTGGCACATTCGAATGGGCAACATTTAAGTTGGCTCGCCGTGTACCAAAGCAAGATTTCTTCGTTATCGTACTAGTAACCGTCGTTACAGTACTGACTGACCTTGCTGTTGCGGTCGCGGTTGGTGTAATCGCTTCAGCGCTGATGTTTGCATGGCAACATGCGAAGCACATTTACGCAGATACTTGCTTGAACGCAGAAGGCTCAAAAGAGTACAAAATTCACGGTCCAATCTTCTTTGGTTCAGCAGCAAACTTCCTCGAGCTGTTTAATGCGCCAGAAGATCCTAAAGATGTGATTGTCGATTTCGCAGACTCTCGCGTAACAGACCACTCGGCAATTGAGGCAATTGAAACGCTAGCAGAGCGCTACGCTTCCATCGGCAAAACGCTTCACCTTCGCCACTTAAGTCCAGATTGTCGCAAACTACTCGACAAAGCTGGCAGTCTAGTCGAAATCAACGTGAAAGAAGACCCTAGCTACAAAGTCGCAACGGACATTTTAGCTGGCTAATCTATGCGTAAAGGGATGAGCAATGCTCATCCCTTTTATTATTTATCTGATATCGTGATAATTACAGCTTCTGCAAAACCGCTACCGACGCCTCTTCGATTAAGTCCAATACCAACTCAAACCCATCATCTCCACCATAGTAAGGATCTGGGATCTCGTCATAACTCGAATTAGAGTGGCTTAAAAATAGCGAGACTTTATGACGATGTTCTGCAGGACAAATATCGAGTAAGTCAGCCAAGTTTGCTTTATCCGCAGCCAGTACCAAATCGAAGTCTTCGAAATCTTGCACTGACACTTGGCGAGCTCGCATTCCTTTAAACGAATAGCCACGTTGTTTCCCTGCCGCCATGGCTCTTGTGTCTGGCGTGTTTCCGGTGTGATAGCCAATTGTCCCAGCCGAATCAATGTCGACATCGACACCTAACTCTTCTGCTTTAGCTCTCAGAACGGCCTCACCGGTTGGTGAACGGCAAATATTTCCCATACAAACAACGAGTATTCTCTTCATTTTATTCCCTGAATTATCGATGGTTTTTCTTCACGATATGTTGGTCTATCATAGCGAGATAATTCAATGAACCCAAGCTACCGTGGGCAAAGCACGAAACGGATTTAAGGAAGTATTATGTCTATCGAAGAAAATAAAGAAGCACGCCATAAGGCACGCCAACAAAAAGTAAAAGAACAGGTAGACGCAAAAATTGCGGCCGCTCAAGAAGAGAAAGGTCTACTGCTGATCATTACTGGTAATGGTAAAGGTAAATCGACATCTGGCTTTGGCACGATTGCTCGCGCCGTCGGTCACGGCCTTAAGTGTTCAGTGGCTCAATTTATCAAAGGCACTTGGGACAACGGCGAGCGCAACTTGCTAGAAAAACTGGGAGTAGAATTCCAAGTTATGGCGACTGGTTTTACTTGGGAGACGCAGAACAAAACCGCCGATACCGAAGCAGCGCAACTGGTCTGGAAAGAATGTAAGCGCATGCTGCAAGACGACTCTATTAATGTCATCTTATTCGATGAGCTAACTTACATGGTGAGTTACGGTTACATCGATTTGGACGAAGTGGTCGAAGCGTTAAACAATCGCCCAAAAATGCAGTCGGTTGTGATTACTGGTCGTGGCGCACATCGCACTCTAATTGAAATGGCCGATACCGTTTCTGAAGTGAAGAATGTAAAGCACGCATTTGAATCTGGCGTAAAAGCGCTGAAAGGCGTCGACTGGTAAAGCTTGCAGCACAATGAAAAAAAGGTTGGCACAATGCCAACCCTTTCACTTTCAACACGTGGTTAGTTGAAAAGATTCTTCAACAGACCATCGACCGCTTCTTTGGTTTTCTCATCTTTGATTTTGTCCGTTAGCTTCTCTACGCCACGGTCAATTTCTTTCTGAGCTTTCTGTTTAAGAACATCATCGAATACGAGTTTGAATTTAGGGTCCGCCCACTTACCAGACACATTGATTGGAATCGTGATGTCCTTCAGCTCATCGATGTTTTTACCACCTTGGCCTTCTAGCGTACCCACAATTGAAGTACTGATAGTAAAGTCGACCGTCTCATTGATGTAGTTTGCACTGCCTTTACCACGCACACGTAGTAATGGTGACTGAGCATGCAAGTTGTCCGTTGATACCACACCTTTGTTTAGTTTCAACGTCGCGGTCATCGCACTGAAGTCTGTTTTCTTCACTTCGTTGGTACTTTCAACTTTTTGCCCTTTGAATCGCGCGTAGTTTTCACGAATCAATTGAGCAACGTTGATGCCATTTACCGCACCATCAGCAAAGTTAATCGTTACCGTACCAGCAAGGTTCTGTTTGATACCTGTCGGCGTCAAACTGCTACCTTGGACATTCACGTCGATGTTACCCGTACCTTCTAGCTTGTCATTGTTAGCAACATCAATCAGTAGCGGTTGAACTTTCACACCTTTGATTGATTTTTTCACGCTGTAAGTCGCTGGCGTCTTACGTGCATCTAGTCTTGCTGTTGCTGAAATTGTGCCTTGGTACAACTTCGAGCTAAATGATGTGAGGTCAAACACACCACGATTGACAATGAAGCTCGCTTTTACCGCTTCCATTTTCGCGTTAGCCGCTTTGAACTTATCGATGGTGATATCACCTTTGACATCCAGCGTTTTCAGTGCTGAAAGATCCGGCTCAACTTCAGGCCCCGCGGATGCACTCTTACCACCAGATGCTGGCTTTTCGCTTGCTGGTGCTTGTTTATCCAAGCCTAAGAATTCATCTAAATCGATATTAGGGCTATGAAGGGTAAAACGTATTTTTGGAATGTCTCCCAATGTCACATCGGCTTTACCATCCAATGCAATCGCGTTTGCGGTTAACTTCTCTAGAATAAAGCTAAGGTGGCTTTTGTTTAGGTCAAATGAGAGGTCAGAGACCATATCAACTTTCATTGGTGATTGTGGCAAAGCATCACCTTCAAAGCTTGATTTCAGCGTAAGCTTATTCAACAACACTTTGCTAATCGCTTGGTCAACCGTAAGCTGCCCACCGCCTTGCATGTCCAGCGTCATACCAGCAGCACTGCCTTTAAGCGCGTAGTTAAGATTGTTTACTTTATCGAATTCAAATGTATCTAAGCCAATTTTTGCCGATTCAATAGTGTTGTTTGGATCAGTGTACGTCGCATCAACATCGATGTTCTTCAACGCATAACTGGTAAGACCTTTCGCCAGTTTAAAGTCTGCCTTACCTTCTGCTGTAAACTTCTGGTCATTCATTTCGCCTTTCACACCAAAGTCAGCTGTCGTCCAGCTGTCAAAAGCAAATTCAGAAAGGTTCAACGATACATCATACAGCTTGGTGTAATTGCCGGCTTGCTTGTCTTGAATTTCTAGTGAGCCATTAGAAACCGTAACACCAGCCAGGTTGATACTCCAATCTGAGCCTTCAGACTGCGATTCGCCGCTTTGATCTGGTGCAGTATCATTCGGTTGCTCTGCTTGTTGAGTTTGCGCTTTCGTTAGAGCATCAATGTTCTTGCTGCCGTCTTTCTTCGTTTCAACGTAGAACTCCGCACCATCTAAAGTAATGTTACCGATTTCAAGTTGTTTGCTAAAAAGTGGTGTGACAGAAACATCAACACCGACAGTGTCGACTTTAAAAAGATTTGGCTGACTAAAACCTTGCGGGTTACGCAGTTCGGTTCTTCCCAATTCAAAACCAATTGATGGGAAGAATTGCCAACTGATATCCCCTTCAATCACTAATTCTAACCCTGTTTGTTTCTGAGCTTGCTCAACAATCAGTGGCTTAAATTGGTTTGGATTGACAAAAATAGTTAACGCTAAAATTGCAGCAACAAATACCACAACAGGTATCGCGAGAACTAAGAGCAGTTTCTTCATTTGTTTTTCCTTGCTCGTGTGTTTTTAAAATTATAAGCGCAGACTAGATTTACCGCCGAGAGTTCCACAAAAGCGTGAAAATCATCCGGTTTTGACATGCAACTGACTAATTTAAAAACAAAAAAAGAAGTGGCACCTAAAGTGCCACTTCTTATCATAAAAATAAAGCGATATAGCCGTCTAAAGACTTAAGCTTTCAAAAGTTTTGCAATGTGAGCTTTTAGTACATCGATCGCGATACGGTTTTTACCGCCACGAGGTACGATGATGTCCGCATATTGCTTAGAAGGTTCGATAAACTGCATGAACATCGGACGAACAGTTTGCTGATATTGCTTAAGAACGGATTCCATTGTACGGCCACGCTCTTCAACGTCACGCTTAACGCGGCGAAGTAGGCAGATATCCAGAGGCGTATCCATAAATACAGTCGCGTGCATCAGGTCACGAAGACGAGGGTCAGTAAGAAGAAGGATACCTTCTAAAATGATTACCTTTTTAGGGGTCATTGTGGTGGTGTTACTTGTTCTTGTGTGCTCTGTGTAGCTGTACTCAGGCACTTCCACGGCCTCACCACGTACAAGCTTCTCTAGGTGCTCGCACAATAGGTCGTGGTCCAACGCACTCGGGTGATCGTAGTTCGTCTTTACTCGCTCTTCCATGCTTAGGTGGCTTTGGTCGTTGTAGTAGCAATCTTCCGTGATGACACCGATTTGATGATCGCCTACTTTCGCGCGAAGCTCATTGTAAATTGTGCTCGCGATCAGACTTTTTCCAGAAGCAGAAGCGCCAGCAATACCTACGATGACGCATTGATTATTATCAGACATTAGTTTGCACCCGATGATGATTTCTAGTCACATAAAAAGATAAACTGCCTGATTATAGGGAGTTCACCCCGTAGTTACTAGCTGGAATTAGAGTTTAGTCATAAGTTTCTGCCTGCCCAGAGGATTAACCTCCGGGCAAACGTTAAAATGTGCAACTTTCAACCACCAACCTCAGTTTACCATTGTAAAACTGATTGCATCTGGTTTCGCTTTGCCTTGCCAAAACATTGTGCTACACACTCGATCTGCAAGCTGTTTGTAGTAGCCTGAATGCTCACTGTCAGGTCGTCTCGCAACGGTTGGCACACCAGCATCAATGTCTTCTCGCATAGAAATATGCAACGGAATTTGGCCCAATAGCGCTAAGCCAAACTCTTGAGACATTTTCTCCGCGCCACCCATACCAAAGATGTGTTCAGTCGCGCCACATTGGCTACAAATGTGGTAACTCATATTTTCGACCACACCTACTACTGGCACATTGACTTTGTTAAACATTGCTGCGCCTTTGCGCGCGTCTGCCAACGCTAAATCTTGTGGCGTCGTCACCAAAACCGTGCCGGTAACAGGAATTTGTTGTGACAACGTCAACTGGATATCACCCGTGCCTGGAGGCATGTCTATCACTAGGTAATCCAGATCTGGCCAATCGGTTTCATTCAATAGCTGAGCTAACGCTTTCGATGCCATAGGGCCACGCCAGATCGCTGCTTCAGATTTATTAACTAAATAGCCAATAGAATGAGTATAGATGCCGTGAGCAAAAATAGGCTCCATCCATTTGCCATCACGAACTTCTGGTTTCGCATCTTCCTGGCCGAGCATCATCGGAACCGATGGACCGTATATATCGGCATCCAATAGGCCAACCTTCGCTCCCGACTGCGCGATAGCCAAGGCTAAGTTAACGGCTGTTGTGGATTTGCCCACCCCACCCTTTGCAGAGCTCACCGCAATGATATTCTTCACGCCTTTCACCGCATTAGAAACCTGCGTTTCTAGTGCTTTTACGCCGAGTTCAATGTGAAACGGAAACGCGGCTACAGCTTTGGATGCTTGCTGTTGTTGAATCCATTCTTGCAATGTGCGCTGAAGCTCATTACTAGCAAATGGCAATGTAATCTTCACCTCACCTTGAGCGGTGATGGTGACAACGCCGTGAATATCGGCCCAGTTTTCCACTAACTGTGGATGTTGAAATTGATTAAACCAATGACAAAAATCTTGTTTTGAAGTGAACTGATGCATAAGTCCTCCTTTTGAGTACCATGCTACCACCGACCCGACATAACCAGAACCCTAAAAAAACTAAGGCATTCCGCGGTTTGACACCTTGGAGTTAGTGAGTTCATGGGGTAGTATTATCCATCAAAATTTTTTTATACCTATCAAGAAAAGCGAATATTAAGTATGGCAAACGATCCAAGACACCTTCCTTCAAGGAAACTGCTGGTAACTTGTGCCCTTCCGTACGCTAACGGTTCGATCCACCTTGGCCATATGCTTGAGCATATCCAAGCGGACATTTGGGTTCGTTACCAACGCCTACGCGGCAACACTGTAAACTTCATCTGTGCTGACGATGCTCACGGCACGCCAATCATGCTTAAAGCGCAACAGATGGGTATTACTCCAGAAGAGATGATTGCCGCTGTTAGCGAAGAGCACCAAAAAGACTTCGCTGGCTTTGATATCAGCTTTGATAACTACCACAGCACGCACTCAGAAGAGAACCGCGAGCTGGCATCTCACATTTACCTAGAGCTAAAGAAAAACGGCTTTATCTCTAGCCGTACTATTTCTCAGCTTTTCGACCCTGAAAAAGAGATGTTCCTACCGGATCGTTTCGTAAAAGGTACATGTCCTAAGTGTAAGTCTGAAGATCAATACGGTGATAACTGTGACAACTGTGGCGAGACTTACAGCCCAACAGAACTGATCAATCCTAAATCTGCAGTTTCTGGTGCGACGCCAGTAATGAAAGATTCTGAGCACTTCTTCTTTGACCTGCCTCAGTTTGAAAGCATGCTAAAAGAGTGGACTCGCTCTGGTTCTCTGCAATCAGAAACCGCGAACAAGATGCAAGAGTGGTTTGAATCCGGTCTGCAACAATGGGATATCTCGCGTGACGCACCTTACTTTGGCTTCGAAATCCCAGGCGAAAAAGACAAGTTCTTCTACGTATGGCTAGATGCACCTATTGGCTACATGGGTTCATTCAAAAACCTATGTAACAAACGTGAAGATCTAGACTTCGATGAATACTGGAACAAAGACAGTAAAACTGAACTTTACCACTTCATCGGTAAAGACATCGTGTACTTCCACAGCCTATTCTGGCCTGCAATGCTTGAAGGTTCTGGCTTCCGTAAACCAAACAACGTATTCGTACACGGCTACGTAACGGTAAACGGCGCGAAAATGTCTAAGTCGAAAGGTACATTCGTGAAAGCAAGCACGTACCTCGATCACCTAGACCCAGAATGTCTACGTTACTACTACGCAGCGAAACTAAACAGCCGTATTGACGATCTAGATCTTAACCTTGAAGACTTCACTCAGCGCGTTAACGCTGACGTAGTCAACAAGATCGTTAACCTAGCATCTCGTAACGCAGGCTTCATCGCTAAACGTTTCGAAGGCAAACTGTCTGACAGCTTCGCTGAACCAGAGCTTTACAACGAATTCGTGGCAGCGGCTGACCGTATCGCAGAGCTTTTTGAAGCTCGCGAATTTGGCCGTGCTATCCGTGAAATCACGGCACTTGCGGACAAAGCAAACCAATACGTTGACGAGAAAGCCCCTTGGGTTGTAGCGAAAGAAGAAGGCAAAGATCAGGAACTACAAGAAATCTGTTCTGTAGGTATCAACCTGTTCCGCGTACTAATGACTTACTTGAAACCAGTAATGCCAGCTCTTGCTGCACGTACTGAAGCATTCCTAAACCAAGAGCTAACTTGGGAAGGCATTGCTCAGCCACTCACTGGCCACGAAATCACTAAGTTCAAAGCGCTATTCAACCGTATAGATCCAAAGAACATCGAAGCGATGATCGAAGCATCGAAAGAAGACGCTGCAGCAGAAATGGCAGCGAAAGAGAAAGCAGAAGCGGCTAAAACAGAAACTGAGCTAAGCAAAGACCCAATCGCGGACGAGATTGAGTTTGATACTTTTGCTCAAGTGGATTTGCGCATCGCTCGCATCATCTCTTGTGAAGAAGTGCCTAAAGCAAACAAATTGCTTAAGTTCCAACTGGACATCGGTGGTGAAACTCGTCAAGTTTTCTCTGGCATCAAATCAGCCTACAAACCTGAAGAGCTAGAAGGCAAGCTAACCGTAATGGTAGCGAACCTAAAACCTCGTAAGATGAAATTCGGTATGTCTGAAGGCATGATCCTAGCGGCAGGCCCTGGTGGTAGCGACCTATGGATTCTTGAGCCACACGACGGCGCTCAGCCTGGCATGCGAGTAATGTAATTCCCTTACGTTACGCTTGAAATGAGTTCAATCCCCGCCTCTCTAGGCGGGGATTTTTTTGATCAAATTCACATTATTGGGGAGATTCTGCACCAATAACGCGCAAAACATTTAGGTTTAAATTTTAACCACTTGTTTTTAAAGTAATTTTAATTGGCATCAAAACTGCAAATTCCTTCTTGCTAGGTCCAAACACTAACAAGGAGTTGGTTATGTTTGTTTTGATTTCAACGTTATTATCCGTCGCCATATTAGCCGGCATTTACCACCTTTCCACAAAACGCGAACAGCAACATGCACGAAAGTATCAGTTGCTTACCCTACTTCGCGATGTCGTTAACTTGCTTAGACGTCATCGAGCAATCACACATTACTCCCTTCAATCCCAACAAAACTATGAGCGAGAAATAGAAGAGATCCATCATGCTCTCAACAACAAGCTGCACCTTTTGTTGGAAACATCGCGCTTTGAAAATAAACCCATGTATCGTGTGTTACAGATAAAAGTCAGTAAGTTGCTCGAACAATGGCAGGAAAACAGCATCGCGAGAAATCAAATGGAGCACGGAAAGCTGATTCGACATTGTTTGTTCTTAATGGATGAAGTCACTATTGCGTGGCTAGCAGTTGAGCAACGAGATGAGTTGCATGATGAGTACCACATGAATTGGCAAACCATTATCGATAGCCTCGAAACCTTGACTCAACTTCGTATTAGCATTCAAGACTTAAACGAACAAGGAGGAAGCGTTCGAGTAAAGAACTACGCATCTGTAATGACACGTAAACTGAATCAGTTAGCGGTAATAGCACCGCTGACTATCGCAGCGCCGATCTCCGTACGTTCGACACAAGCGTTAAACGACTATGTCGAAGGAAAACACACCGGACTAACAGAAGAAGAGCTTTATGGCATCACCTCAGACCTGTCACTGACGATTTTCAATACCTATGATCACGTGCTATCAGATATTGTCGAAACACTGTATTTGCCTTTGCCCAGACTATCATTAGCCTGAAAGACTCATTTTTCGACATAATTGCATGCAGAACTAGATCAAAAGCCGTAAGTAACGAGCAATAAAAAACCGCAGGCATTGCCTGCGGTTTTTTCTAACTTTGCTCACTCAATGCTTAGCTATCATCTTCAGTGAAGTTGGTTGGTAGTTGCTTTTTCATCTCGTTCCAGATTTGAGCACTTTCCATGCCGTAGTGGCGAATTACAACTGGCAATTGTTCACGCTGGCCCGTTTCACAAGTTTCTAGCAGTTGACGGTAGAATCTTAGCGCCAAATCACGTGATGCCGGGTTAGAGAAGTAGTAACTGCCAACTCGGTCATACAGCTTCTTCAAGCCATTGAAAATCAAACCGTAGATTTGGTTACCAGAGTGGAATGCTAAGCGTTGGAACAACATGTAATCGTAAAAGTTAAATGTTTTCGCGATCAAGATTTCCTGACGCTTTGCTTCATCTTTTTCGTTGTCTTCTTTAACGCTTTGAAGCACCTTATCCGCATACGGAGAAGAGGCAATGAAATCATCCCAAGACGATGCATTCACAAGCGCTTCACAAGACTCAATTACGTTCTTGATTGTACGCTCAGAGTTTTCTTTGTTCGCCTTGAATGCATAACGCATAAAGATAGGGCTGATGTTGGTACGTGCCGCAAGCAAATCTTCTACAATATTTGTTGCATTATCGACGTCTAGCGTCATCAACGTATCCAAGATATGCAGACCAGATGTCTCCATAAATTGGTTAACTTTTGTTGGTTTACCGTGTTGGATAGTCAACCATCCATCACGTGCTAGTCGTTGAAGAACCTCTCGTAAAGTCGTTCGAGTAACACCAATCAGTTCGGACAGCTCGCGCTCAGCAGGTAAAATTGAGCCTGGAGGAAAACGGCCGTTCCAAATGCTCTCGATAATATATTTTTCTGCGAATCCCGCAGGGCTTTTCGCCTTAATGACCATTCTACTTTTTATCCAATATTGATTTCTGAGGGTCGATACTACTCATCATACCACTACTTAACGATTTGAGAAAATTTACGATCAATTATTGAAACGATCCCTCAATATAGAGTTAATACTCTACACGTTCGCTGAATTTAGGATACTTAGTGAAGCAGTTCAAAGCCGTAAAATTTGTATTTTATAAAAAAGAAACCGAACACAAATAGAGAAAAAATAACGACAAGTACGTCACATTTTTATGTTCATAATATGCAAAATAAATTTGTATTCTCTGGTTAATATTCCTTTTTAATTGATCTTTTCTCGTCACTTGGCGTCATTTAAAATCCAAGGGGATTTTTTCAAGCTTTCCATGATATAGTAACGCCGTTTTGATCGCGTTATTACACTTAAAAAGTAGTTTTAGTCGGAAGCATTACGTTTTGTTATTGACTAATAAAAGCCGGAGTGTAGAGTTTGCGATCGAAAGTGAGCGGTGCTTGAGTTCAGGGGAAGTAACTTGGCAAAACTACAATAAAACAAAGGATTGTTGTTTTACTAAGTTATTGTTTTAAAAGACTAGTTAATAAGTCTAACAAACAGATACTTGAGCGCTAATTGTAGTGTCTATTCATAATATTGTTATAAAGAGAATTATCATGCCGATATCGCTCGGAAACGCTTTTATCAAGAATTTCCTTGGTAAAGCGCCTGATTGGTACAAAGTTGCCATTATAGCCTTCCTTATTATTAACCCGATTGTTTTCTTCCTAATAAATCCATTTGTTGCTGGGTGGTTGCTCGTCGCAGAATTTATTTTCACGCTTGCAATGGCTTTAAAATGCTACCCATTACAACCTGGTGGTTTACTTGCAATTGAAGCTATTGCTATTGGCATGACCAGCCCAGCGCAAGTAAAGCATGAGTTGGTTGCGAATATAGAAGTATTACTACTTTTAGTATTCATGGTCGCGGGTATCTACTTCATGAAACAGCTTCTGCTGTTCATCTTCACCAAAATCCTGCTTGGTATTCGTTCAAAAACTCTGCTTTCGCTTGCATTCTGTTTCGCAGCCGCGTTTTTGTCAGCATTCCTAGATGCGCTGACAGTAATCGCTGTTGTCATCAGCGTAGCAGTTGGTTTCTACTCGATTTACCACAAAGTTGCTTCAGGTAACCCAATTGGCGATCACGACCATACTCAAGACGACACCATCACAGAACTGACTCGTGATGACCTTGAAAACTATCGTGCATTCCTACGTTCGCTGCTTATGCACGCTGGTGTGGGTACCGCGCTGGGCGGCGTAACAACGATGGTTGGTGAACCTCAAAACCTTATCATTGCAGACCAAGCGGGTTGGTTATTTGGTGAATTCCTAATCCGTATGTCTCCTGTGACGTTACCAGTATTTATCTGTGGTCTTATTACCTGTGCATTGGTTGAGAAGCTAAAAGTATTTGGTTACGGCGCACAACTGCCTGATAACGTACGTCAAATCCTTGTGGACTTTGACCGCGAAGAACGTAAGACACGTACAAACCAAGACGTCGCAAAACTGTGGGTACAAGGCATTATCGCCGTTTGGCTGATTGTCGCGTTAGCGCTTCACTTAGCAGCCGTTGGCCTGATTGGTCTGTCTGTCATTATCCTAGCAACGTCATTTACTGGCGTCATTGAAGAGCACTCAATGGGCAAAGCATTTGAAGAGGCTCTGCCTTTCACAGCCCTACTCGCGGTTTTCTTCTCGATCGTTGCAGTAATCATTGACCAAGAGCTATTCAAACCTGTTATTGACGCCGTGTTAGCCGTTGAAGACAAAGGCACACAGCTTGCCCTCTTCTACGTTGCGAACGGTTTGTTATCGATGGTTTCGGACAACGTATTCGTAGGTACGGTATACATCAACGAAGTGAAATCAGCCCTTATGGAAGGCTTGATAACGCGTGAACAGTTCGACCTGTTAGCAGTTGCAATCAACACCGGTACAAACTTACCTTCTGTTGCAACGCCAAACGGTCAAGCCGCTTTCCTATTCCTACTAACGTCTGCGCTAGCACCGTTAATTCGTCTGTCTTACGGTCGAATGGTAGTGATGGCATTGCCATACACCGTCGTTTTGGCGATTGTAGGTCTGATGGGCATCATGTTCTTCCTAGAGCCAGCAACAGCGTCTTTCTACGATGCGGGCTGGATTGCACCTCATACCGGTGATCTGACTCCAGTTGTGTCTGGCGGACACTAAAATTTGAGTTGATTAGGAAACTTATACACGATAAAAAGCTCTGAGTATTCAGAGCTTTTTTCTATTTCAGACAGGATTGAAACCGTGACTATTTTTTCATCACTTAACCAATTTTCGAAGGGACGCGTATCGTGGTTGCTTCTTCTTTTGTTCATCATATTTTTTGAAGCCTGCGCACTCTACTTCCAACACGTAATGATGCTTGCGCCATGCGTAATGTGTATTTATGAGCGTGTGGCAATGATGGGTATTGGCGGTGCAGCTATCATCGGACTTATCGCACCGAACAACGCACTATTCCGCTGGTTAGGGCTTATTGGTTGGGGATTAAGCTCGTACAAAGGATTGATGCTTGCAATGCAGCACGTTGATTACCAGTTCAATCCATCACCATTTGCAACTTGTGATCTTTTTGTCACCTTCCCAAGTTGGGCTCCGTTAAACCAATGGGTTCCTTGGATGTTTGAAGCGTATGGCGATTGTTCAAAAATTGTTTGGCAGTTCTTCGACTTATCGATGCCACAATGGTTGGTGGTTATCTTCGCTGGTAACTTGATTGCTTTGGCGTTGATCGTGATTGCACAGTTCTTTCCGGTGAAACGTAAGAATCCAATTCGTTAAGGCGTATAAAAATATAGATGAGAAAAAGCCGACCTTAGGGTCGGCTTTTTATTAGGTTCGATTCAGTAACTCGCTTTTATAGTGTTACTTACCACAACATTGCTTGAACTTTTTACCGCTCTCACAAGGGCATGGATCGTTACGCCCCACATTTTTAAATGGGTTTAAGCTTTGAGATTTATTGCCAACCATTAGTTCATCTGCACCCAATGCGACTTCAACTAACATCAAATCAAGTTGATCAACAAGGTCTGTTAACGCTGGCGGTGTTTCAATGCCCGCGTCACGCATATGTTGTTGAGTAGACTCTTCATCAATGGCTAGCATCATTGTGGTAAGCAGCGCTTGCAACATACGTTGTAAACCATCATTTAATTCAACCTCTTGCCACTGCTCTTCAATCAAAGGCCAAACCGACATGAAACCTTCAGCAAAATCGGCTAACTGCTCAGGATCTTTTTCAGTTAGTTCTAGAGCTGAATACTCATTACGTAAAATACGGTTATGTTGCTTGTGAATTTGCTCTTCGACCGCTGGCTGAATCGATTTAAAACCTTCACCAAATAGCGGCTCAAGCCAGGCCTCTGGCGCCAAAGGTTTTGTGGTTAGGTTTGCGGCAAGTACCGCACCTTCAATAAATAGCGAAGATTCATCAAGTTGAACTTCACCTTTTTCAATCAAAGTGTATTGCATGACATCTGGTTTCCCATGAATTTGGCGGCATTATACTCCAATACAAGTGAGATGCCAGTTGGCACCAGCGCCGAGTCTTTTAATGACAAACTTAGCCGACATCGCTACAATCGCCCTCCTTTTTATCACCAAACTGTATTAGGCAAACTATGCGAGTTGTATTAGGCCCAATGGAAGGCGTTTTAGACCATTTGATGCGCCAAATCCTGACCGAAATAAACGACTATGATCTGTGTGTGACGGAGTTCGTTCGAGTGATCGATCAAGTCCTGCCAGACCATGTCTTTCATCGCTTATGTCCGGAGCTTATGCAAGGCTCTCAGACCACTTCTGGTGTGCCTGTACATGTTCAACTACTAGGTCAAGAGCCACACTGGATGGCGGAAAACGCAATCCGAGCAGCAGAGCTTGGCGCGCGCGGCATCGACCTAAATTTTGGTTGCCCAGCAAAAATGGTCAACAAAAGCAAAGGAGGTGCGGCGCTATTGCAGCATCCTGAGTTGATTCATAGCGTGGTCAAAGCATGCCGTGACGCAGTGCCTGCGAATATCCCTGTCTCCGCAAAAATTCGTCTGGGCTGGGAAAACCCTGAAGACTGTTTTGAAATCGTGGATGCGATTCAATCTGCGGGAGCGAATGAACTGACCGTTCACGCACGTACTAAGCAAGGCGGTTATAAAGCATCTGAAATCAAGTGGGAATACATCAATAAAATTCGCGAGCGATTCTCCATCCCTTTGATTGCCAATGGTGAAATCTGGAATTTCGAAGATGGTCAACGCTGCATTGAAACCACTGGTGTCGACTCTCTGATGGTGTGCCGTGGCGCGTTCAACATTCCTAACCTGGGTAACATGGTAAAACACAACCACACGCCAATGGTTTGGTCTGATGTGGTCGACCTGCTGATCTACTACTCAAAGTTTGAAATGAAGGGTGATAAAGGTTTGTACTATCCAAACCGCGTGAAGCAATGGTTCGCTTACCTGCGCCAATCTTACCCAGAAGCTAACGAATTATTCCGCGAAATCCGAACATTTAATAAAGCAGCACCGATTGTTGAGCACATCCAGCGCTACCGCTATGAACTCCAATCGCGTCAAAGCCAAGTGGCTTAAGCACTCAACATGCACGAATTGTGCGCAATGGTTGAACGACAAGTACAAAAAAGGGCGATATTATCGCCCTTTTAGCTATTTGTCAGACGGCCTTTTAGTAAGCGCGCCACGAACTAATAACAAATCTTGTTCTTTCCGGTACTTTTCGCTTCATAGAGCTTCTCATCAGCCGCCTTGAACAGTTCATCAAAGCTTTCCGCTTTGCTTGCAGAGCTAAAGACCACACCACCCGACACGGTAAACCCATTCTTCGTGACTCGTCGTGATCGTTCATCAATCGCTTTTTTGACTCGCTCAAGAATGTGCTTCATCCCTTCAATATCTTCATCGTATATCGCGAGAATAAACTCTTCGCCACCAAAGCGAGATGCGACGTCACTGTGACGAATGTTGTCTCGGATGCACTTCGCGACCAGTTGAATCGCAGAGTCACCTACATCATGGCCGTAAGTATCATTGATAGTCTTAAAGTTATCGATATCGAACACAGCCAATGCCACGTTCTTCTTCGTCATTTTATTACGCCAAACGGCCTGCATTCCTCTGCGGTTGAGCAGCCCTGTCATTGGGTCTCTTGCAGCAAGATCTTTAAAGTAGCGACGTTCGGTGTGCATGTTGACATAAAACAGTACTACGGTACTCAATACGTAAATAAAGACCGCGACCATGATGCTGAACTTTTCAAAGAACGTTAAATTCTTAATCTCGCTCCATAAGTTATATTCGTAATAAATACTGTGATTGGCACTCAAGCGCTCTTTTTCAATGGGCTTGATCCGCACGGCATCTTCAGGAATCGTTTGGAAATTGGAAACTAAGTGCAGCTTCCCGACAAGGTTTTCAGAAGTCGTGAGCAGCGCATCGACATCAAAATCAATCGAGAGCACCCCTTGGTGGACGCCTTTTTCGTAAATTGGCACTGTTAAACTGATGATTTGCCCTTCCATGGAATCAAGCATCGGCCCAGGCCCAGCCAATGTAATGTTGACCTTATCTTGCGCGGTTTTTTGCCAGAATGGCCTCGCCTTTAACGTTGACCAAAGCTCTTTAGTAAAATTCTTCGCGTACTTATCGGGCGACGAAATCACATAACCACGTTTATCGATGTAATGGATACCAACAATGTGGGATTCAATATCATGAAGGAAGGACAAAGAAGGGGCAAAGCCTGCTTTTTGTTCTGCAAGTTTGTTGATTTTCGTCCCTGCCTGACACAAGCTTTTTTCGCCGACGATCATGTAATCAACATCAACCGCTGGCAGGCCATCGCTGTAAACATTTTCCAATAGCAAAACATCAATCGGCCATATATAGCAGATATCGCCTTTCACAATAGAGTTATGCTCTTCAGAAAGAGGGTTCGCGAAGTTTGAATAATTGGTAAAGCTGTAGTCCAGTGCAGTTAAGACTTTGATACCACGAGTTAACGCTCTATCGATACGCGAATATTCAGTATCAATATAGCGATTGACTGCATCGTAGTAGTTTTTTGTAGTAACGAGCATTACCACAATGAATAGAACTAAAGGAAAGAAAACAACAAATGAGAGGCTAAATCGCCTTTGGTTAACCATTGAGTACCATTGTTTAAGTGTTCGCCTCTCATATGCATCGGCTTAAAGAGGCTGTTTATAGTTATTAATGAACATATTCACAAATTTTAATAAATATAGAATGCGGTGTCACTTCACTTGCCACAAATTGATACTTAATGCTGCCATATTGACAGAAACATGACCTTCATAATCAATTATTTCACACTTATCTAATAATTGATGCAAGTGTTTCGCATTCAAGCCTAACTGCCACAATGGTAGGTCAATCGTGCTTTCTTGTAGACCAATATTGACTGCAACAATGATCGTCTCTTCACCAAGCTGTCTTGCATAAGCAAATGCTCTTTCGTCACAATAAAGCCATTGCATGCTGCCAGATTGTAGGGCTTTGAACTGTTTGCGAATTTCAATCCACTGTTGGTACAGATGGATCCAATGCGAACCCTGAACTAAATGCCAAGGGAAACAACGTCTGTTATCTGGGTCAAAGCTTCCCTCAAGACCGACTTCACTACCATAATAAATGCATGGCGCACCTACATAAGTCATGAGTAAGGCCAACGCGATTTTCATTTTTTTCTCATCCCCATTCACCAAGGTGAGAAAACGCGCCGTGTCATGGCTATCAAGTTGATTGAGTTGTGAGAGCTGATTGGCAAAAGGAACTTTTGCTCTGGATTCATCCAACCACGCTTTGAACTCAAAACCATCTATATCGATTGGGTCGTACGTGATGTCTTGATGCGCGATAAACGCTCGAACAGGGTGGGCAAAACCGTAGTAGTTCATCGCGCCGTCTTCTTGCTCCCCTTGCAGCCATTGAGTCGCCTCAAAAAAATGCTCACCTAACACATAAGCATTCGGATTAACGGATTTGGTCGCTTGGCGAAATGCTTTCACGTAGTGAGCGTTGTTTTTCGCCCCCTCCCCTTCACCTAGCATATGAATGACATCAAAACGCCAGCCATCCACGGAATATGGCGGCTTCAGCCAATGTTTGATAACCGATGCCTCACCTTGGTAGATATATTCTCTGACTTCGTGATTCTCAAAATTCAATACCGGCAGATTGTCGATACCTTTCCAGCCAATATAGTGATTACTCTCCCCATCAAAGAAGTAATAGTCGCGAAAATCGGATTTAGGATTCCCGTACGCGCCTTTCCCTTTCTGCTGAATATCCAACCAAGGGTGATGCACAGAAGTATGGTTAAAGACCGCATCCAATACGATCTTCATGTTTTTGCTGCGGATTTTTTCGCACAATGACGCAAAATGCTCGTTAGTGCCGAACATAGGATCAATCGTGAAATAATCCGTGGTGTCGTACTTATGGTTACTTGGCGAGGAAAAAATCGGATTGAAGTACAGTGCAGTCACACCCAATTGTTCAAGGTATCCAAGCTTTTGCTCAACGCCTTTTAGATCACCACCGAAGAACTCACGTGCCCCAGAATTTTGGTGATTCCCTACAGGTTCTC
This sequence comes from Vibrio sp. YQ_11, assembly GCF_043103065.1. Classification (NCBI taxonomy): domain Bacteria; kingdom Pseudomonadati; phylum Pseudomonadota; class Gammaproteobacteria; order Vibrionales; family Vibrionaceae; genus Vibrio; species Vibrio sp. YQ_11. Next base: position 118,781 of record NZ_JBICJM010000010.1, read on the forward strand.
CCCACGTTTTAATCACAGCATCAGGATCGTACTCGCAGTACGCTTCACGAATTGCAGACTCACTTTGACTCGCGGCAAAACGATCAGGAAAAATCTGATAGAAAACTTGTTCTTGAACCCACTTTGGCGGTTGATGGTTTACATTCAATTTGAAATGAAATTCTTTGGGCGGAATACGTTTTTGCACGCCACGTGCGTCTAGCCAATATTGCTGACCGTTTCTAACGACTTTAAATACATAGTGGGTGATGTCTCGATCTCTATTCGGCTCGAACGATACTTCCCACAGCAGTAACTCTCCAGCTCTGCCGCATTGCACCATGTCGACAAGGTATTCTTCGTTGTCTGGCTCAATACGCACATAAACAGCATCAAATGTTAACGCTTCTGTTTTTAGACAGACCTTCACGCGTTTACCATCGAAAGCTAAACCATCAACCGTCTGGCTATGAAAGAGAAATGGCAAAGACATAATAAGCACTCTTTAATAGGTGGATATGCCACTATTTTATTAAAGAATGAGAGATAAAAAATCCTCCTTGGAAATTCGGTGTTTTACCTATTTTCTCAAGGAGGATCACACTTGGTAGGCGTAGTCGCGGCTCTGACTATGTCGAAGAAACGCGTAACGAATCAGACATGCTATTTAATTGAGCAATAAACTGTCATCCGAAAGTTCTTCGCCTCGAACTTTAGAGAACATGTCTAATAAATCAGGTACTTGCATATTGGCGCGCTGCTCTCCAGCGACATCCAGAACGATTTCCCCTTGGTGGAGCATGACGGTTCTGTCACCACAAGCGAGCGCGTCTTTCATCGAGTGCGTTACCATCATCACCGTCAAATCAAACTCATTGACGATACGCTTGGTTAAATCGATGACAAAAGCCGCCATACGTGGGTCAAGCGCGGCCGTATGTTCATCAAGCAGCAATAACTTACTCTCCGATAACGTCGCCATCACCAGGCTCACGGCTTGTCGTTGTCCACCAGACAACAAACCAATACTGTCACCTAATCGGTCTTCCAAACCTAACCCCAAAATACTGATGCGTTCTTGGAACAACTTGCGACGTTTGGCAGACAGCGCCAGCCCCCAGCCACGTTTTTTACCTCGCATGTACGCTAGAGCCATGTTTTCTTCAATGGTTAGCTCACCACACGTTCCTGCTAACGGGTCCTGAAACACTCGTGCACATTGAGTAGCGCGCTGGGCAACCGTCTGCTTGGTGACGTCTTTGCCATCAATGATCACTTGACCACCAATCATTGGTGTCTCACCCGTCACCGCTCCGAGCAATGTCGATTTACCCGCACCGTTAGACCCGATTACGGTTAGAAATTGGTGCTCTGGTACTTCTAACGATACCCCTTTCAACGCGCGATTTTCCAAAATCGTACCAGGGTTGAACGTCACTTGGATGTTGTTGAGTTCAATCATAACGCCTCCCCAGAACCATTTTTAGATGCCGCTTGTTTCGCAGTCGTTACGCGTTGTTTGGCTTTCATACTTTGCTTGAGCTTAGGCGCAATGAGCGCTACCGCAACCAACACTGCGGTCACGAGGTTGAGATCCGAGGCCTGAAGGCCAAACATGCCAGAACTCAACGCAAAAGCGACGGCTAGTCGATACAACACCGAGCCCAAAATAACGGCGCAAACGGCAACCCAAATTTTGCGACCTGGAATTAGCGTTTGACCCAAAATAACCGCAGCCAAGCCGACCACGATGGTACCAACGCCTGATGTTACGTCAGCAAAGCTGTTGGTTTGCGCAAATAGCGCACCAGCGAAGCCAACAAATCCATTCGACAGCGCCAAACAAAAATAGGTGTAGAACCCTGTGCTTGCGCCTTGTGCAGACACCATTCGGCCATTCACACCCGTCGCTCGAAGGCCCAAGCCGAAGTCGCTATTTAGCAATCGCACCACCAAAAAGGCAGAGATGAGAACCAGTACGCCTACGACCAACGGACGAATAAACATCGCATCACCCATCGATTCAAAAGGAGTGAGAATGGTGTCTTCACCCAAAAGAGCCATATTGGGTTTGCCCATGATGCGAATGTTGATAGAAAACGCGGCAATCATAGTGAGGATGGACGCTAAGAGATGCAAAATTCCACAGCGTACAGCGAGAAATGCGGTGACCCAGCCTGTCATGCCACCAGCGATAATCGCCATACCGGTTGCAATCCAAGGGTTGATGCCTGCAACGATAGCTGTCGCAGCAACCGCGGCTCCCATAGGAAAACTACCATCAACACTTAAGTCAGGAAAATCAAGAACACGAAACGTAAGATAGACGCCCAAAGCAACCAAGCCATAAATCAAGCCGATCTCAAGCGCGCCAAAAAAAGCAAATGCAGACATAACTGCTCCTTTCTGCATGTTCAGATCGCTAGCAGCGATCTGACGTTACAACTTTCAACTTAGGTCGAGGTAAAGAGAGCAATCCGCTCAGAAAAAACTTTGCTCTCATAAACTTACGATTTACTAGCCCATTTTTCATGCTGAGACAAATGGGCCTGAGAGAAAGAGTCCTTACCTCAAGATAAGTGATTTACTGCATGCTAGTCGCACGTTGAACAACAGAACTCGGCAGTTGGATGCCCAACTTAGAAGCGGCGCTCTCATTGATGACCAAATCCGAACCCGTTGCGACTTTTACATCCAGCTTTCCTGGCTCTTGACCATCAAGTATGGCTGCTACGTAATCTGCCGTTTGCACACCGACTTGGTAGTAGTCAAAACCAAGGCCAGCAATCGCACCTTTTTCAACATAAGATGTTGCACCGCCAAAGACTGGTTTTTTCGCTTGGTTCGCCGCGACAATCATGCCTTCGATCGCACTCGCTACAGTGTTATCCGTAGGCGCGTAAAGGATGTCTGATTTTGCTGCGATGGCTTGCGTAGCAGATTGAACATCGGCACTTTTCAAAGCTGTGGCTTCCACCACTTTAATGCCTTTCGCCTCTGCACTTTCTTTTAGAAGGTTAACCAGCGTCACCGCATTCGCCTCACCAGGGTTGAAGACGACACCAATGCTTTTGACTTGAGGAAGGATTTCTTGAATGAGCTCAACGTGCTGAGCCACTGGAGACAGGTCTGATAAACCTGTTACGTTTTTGCCCGGCTGCTTCATCGATTTAACCAACTTGGCTCCTACCGGGTCAGTCACCGCAGTAAACACAACAGGAATAGTACGAGTCGCAGAAACCAGTGCCTGCGCTGACGGCGTTGCAATACCGACTAGCACGTCTGGGCTCTCTCCCACGTATTGACGCGCAATTTGCACCGCAATTGCAGGGTTGCCTTGTGCTGTTTTGTAGTCGAATTCTAAGTTTTTACCCTCTTCATACCCTTTTGCTTTCAATCCATCTAGCAAACCTTGGCGAGTGGCATCCAAAGCTGGATGCTCAACGATCTGAGAAACCGCAACTGTTGCGGTATTAGCAAATACATGGGTGGAAGAAAGAATAGCAGTAGCGGATAGAACGGCAGTGGCTAATAAACGTTTCGTTTTCATCATAACTCCTTGATGTGTCTTCGTCCTTGTTTCACGAGCTTCAGCAATATGTGGATACTCATGAGATCAAATGTGAGAAGGCGTGATGTTGTGTTTGCGTATCTGTGCACTTCTTGTGCATCTTATTTTTATTATTACTACTAAGTCTTAGTAAAGAAAAGAAACATTTAACACTAAGGCAACATTTGTGATCGCAAGATAGCATTCTATTACGCAACAATGTAATGCACTCAAACGTAGCTAGAGGATGGTTGCGGGCTAAAGGCTTAGCCCCACTGCGAATACTGCGCGATGAGGATATAGACAAAACAAAAAATGGAGTGGCAATTGCACACTCCATTTAAAAATTGTTGAACGCTAAAATGAGTTAGAACCAGCGCTCTAGTGAGGACTTATCAAGCTGGCGGAAAGCACGATTCAAAATTATTGCGAGCTCTTTATAACGAGGTCGCGCTTTAACTGGCTCTAAGGCAAAGCCTGTTTCCACGATTTTTTGATGAAGTTCGCGATACCAAGAAGCCAATGATGGCGGTAATTTGGTGTTTGAGCGAGCACCGAGCCACCAGATACCTTGCAAAGGCAAGCTGATAGCAAACAGGGCAACGACAATAGATTGAGGTAACGCGTTGTAATTGTTGAACGCCATTTGAGTGAGAACACTGATAGCAGCGACAGCCGGCATGACTTTAATGCCAAAACGAGTCGCTTTGATAATACGTTGCTCAGGAAATATGGCACCCAGCTCTTTACGAACTGGCCAGATCTCCATGTAACTTTGGCCGTCTTTCAGGCTATGGATCAATCCGACTTTATTACTCATACCGCTCTCTCACTAAAAAATAGTTGAACATTTCAACTGAAGGTGCAAAAAATTGATGAAAGTTAATATTCTTTCAAATTTTTTTTGTTATCATTGCCTATTATCGCTATCCTTTGCAGACCCTCAATCTCATTGTTGCTGTTATTTACAATTTAAGCAACTCCGAGATATCTATCTGCACGGATCGCATCATAGTGATGGATGGGTTCATCACTATTTCTTTATATGGAATTAGAACGATTTTTGACCAAGATTAGTACGCAGCATTGCTGGTATCGGCTATTCTTGTGATTAATTTTTCATCCTTTAACTGATTTTGATCAGACGAATAACAGGTAGTCACACATGTCTAAGCTAGTTTTAGTTTTAAACTGCGGTAGTTCTTCTCTTAAATTTGCTGTTGTTGATGCCGAGAACGGCGAAGAGCATCTATCAGGTCTTGCTGAATGTCTTCACCTTCCTGAAGCACGTATCAAGTGGAAACTTGATGGCAAACACGAAGCTCAACTTGGTAACGGTGCAGCACACGAAGAAGCACTAGCGTTCATGGTAGAAACTATTCTTGCTTCTAAGCCAGAGCTTTCTGAGAACCTAGCTGCTATCGGTCACCGTGTAGTACACGGCGGCGAGCAATTCACTCAGTCTGCACTTATCACTGACGACGTACTAAAAGGTATCGAAGACTGTGCAACTCTAGCACCACTTCACAACCCTGCACACATCATCGGTATCAAAGCAGCTCAAAAATCTTTCCCAGCACTTAAAAACGTTGCTGTGTTCGATACTGCTTTCCACCAAACAATGCCTGAAGAGTCTTACCTATACGCTCTTCCATACAACCTATACAAAGAGCACGGTATCCGTCGTTACGGCATGCACGGTACTTCACACCTATTCATCACTCGTGAAGTTGCAGGCCTACTAAACAAACCAGTTGAAGAAGTAAACATCATCAACTGTCACCTAGGTAACGGTGCTTCTGTATGTGCAGTTAAGAACGGTCAATCTGTAGATACTTCAATGGGTCTAACGCCACTTGAAGGTCTAGTAATGGGTACTCGTTGTGGTGACATCGACCCTGCGATCATCTTCCACCTACACGACACTCTTGGTTACTCAGTTGAGAAAATCAACACAATGCTAACTAAAGAGTCTGGCCTTCAAGGTCTAACTGAAGTGACTTCTGACTGTCGTTTCGTTGAAGACAACTACGGTGAGAAAGAAGAAGCAACTCGTGCAATGGACGTGTTCTGTCACCGTCTAGCTAAGTACGTTGCTGGTTACACTGCAACTCTAGATGGTCGTCTAGACGCAATCACTTTCACTGGCGGCATCGGCGAAAACTCTGCACCTATCCGTGAAATGGTTCTAAACCGTCTAGGTATCTTCGGTATCGAAGTAGACAGCGAAGCTAACCTTAAAGCTCGTTTCGGCGGCGAAGGCGTTATCACTACTGAAAACAGCCGTATCCCTGCAATGGTTATCTCTACTAACGAAGAGCTAGTTATTGCTGAAGACACTGCACGTCTAGCAGGTCTTTAATTGAATTTTCTGGCTAGCCACTTGGCTAGCCAGATTTTCATCCAACGAATTTCTTAGGGGCTCAACTCCTATTCTTCGAGCGTCATGGAATAAGAGTTGAGCTTTTATCCCCCAATAGCTAAAGGTACTCTACGAATGTCTCGTACTATTATGCTTATCCCTGCAAGTGCTGGTGTTGGTCTAACTAGCGTAAGCATGGGTGTTCTTCGCGCAATGGAGCGCAAAGGCGTTAAGGTTTCTTTCTACAAACCAATTTCTCAACCACGTTCTGGTGGTGATCAACCTGATCTGACTTCTACTATCGTTGGCCACAACAGCGATATGAAGATCGGTGAACCTATGGCGATGTCTGTTGCTGAGAGCCTAATCGGTAACGACAACATGGACGAGCTACTAGAAACTGTTGTTGAGCGTTACAACCAAATCAATAAAGATGCGGATGTAACACTTATCGAAGGTCTAGTACCAACTCGTAAGCACCCATTCGCTAACCAAGTGAACGCTGAAATCGCAGCAACACTTGGCGCAGAAATTGTTCTAGTGGCTACTCCAGGCACTGATAACCCAGCTCAACTTAAAGAGCGCATCGAAGTAGCATGTTCTAACTTCGGCGGTACTAAGAACAAAAACATCTCTGGCGTTATCATCAACAAGCTAAACGCACCTGTTGACGAAGCTGGCCGTACTCGCCCTGACCTATCTGAAATCTTTGACGATGCAGACAGCGCGAAGCAAAACGAAATGAAAGTGATGGAAATCTTCAACACTTCTCCAATTCGTGTACTAGGTTGCGTGCCATGGAGCATCGATCTTATTGCTACTCGTGCAATCGACATGGCGAAGCACCTGAAAGCAGATATCATCAACGAAGGTGACATCAACACTCGTCGCATCAAGAGCATCACGTTCTGTGCACGTTCTCTGCCAAACATGATTGAGCACTTCAAACCAGGTTCTCTACTTGTTACTTCTGCAGACCGTCCAGACGTAATCGTTGCAGCTTCTCTAGCGGCAATGAACGGCGTTGATATCGGTGCTGTACTGCTAACTGGCGGTTACGACATCCCACGTGAGATCGAAGGTCTATGTAAGCCAGCATTCGAAACTGGTCTACCTATCTTCAAAGCACAAGGTAACACTTGGCAGACTTCTCTAAACCTACAGAGCTTCAGCATTGAGGTACCTGCAGACGACAAAGAGCGTATCGAGTTCATTAACGAGCACGTTGCTGGTCACATCGACGGTAACTGGATCGAGTCAATGACGGAAGGTACTCAAAAATCTCGTCGTCTAAGCCCACCAGCATTCCGTTACCAGTTAACTGAACTTGCTCGTAAAGCAGGTAAGCGCATCGTTCTTCCTGAAGGTGATGAGCCACGTACAGTGAAAGCAGCGGCTATCTGTGCAGAGCGCGGCATTGCAGAATGTGTGCTTCTAGGTAACCCAGCAGAAATCAAACGCGTTGCAGCGCAGCAAGGTGTTGAGCTAGGTGCTGGCGTTCAAATCATCGACGCTGATGCTATTCGCGAAAACTACGTTGCTCGTCTAGTTGAGCTACGTGGCGCGAAAGGCATGACTGAAGTTGTAGCTCGTGAGAAACTACAAGATTCAGTATTCCTTGGCACAATGATGCTTGAGAACAACGAAGTTGACGGCCTAGTTTCTGGTGCTGTTCACACTACGGCGAACACTATCGTTCCTCCGTTCCAAATCATCAAGACTGCACCAAACGCGTCTATCGTATCTTCAGTATTCTTCATGCTTCTGCCTGATCAAGTACTGGTATACGGTGACTGTGCAATCAACCCAGATCCAACAGCTGAACAGCTTGCTGAAATCGCTATCCAATCTGCTGACTCTGCAGCAGCATTCGGTATCGAACCACGCGTTGCAATGATCTCTTACTCTACTGGTGAATCTGGTAAGGGTGCAGACGTTGATAAAGTACGTGAAGCAACAAAACTGGCTCAAGAGAAACGTCCTGATCTTATCATCGACGGTCCTCTACAGTACGACGCTGCGATCATGGAAAACGTTGCTGCTTCTAAAGCACCAAACTCTCCAGTTGCAGGTAAAGCGACAGTATTCGTATTCCCAGACCTAAACACTGGTAACACGACTTACAAAGCGGTACAACGTTCAGCAGACCTAGTATCTATCGGTCCAATGCTGCAAGGTATGCGCAAGCCAGTAAACGACTTGTCTCGTGGCGCGCTAGTAGACGATATCGTGTACACCATCGCTCTAACAGCAATCCAAGCAACTCAAGAACAGAAGTAATTCTTTTCTCTGCTTGAATGAATAGTCAAAGCCCTCGATTCGTCGAGGGCTTTTTTGTTGTTCAAGACACACGGTTTAGAAAACAGATACTCAATACAAGACAAAGAACATCAGTGCCCCAACGGCAACACATCCCACCATCACAGGCGCGACCCTAAGCCATAATTTTTTGTCTCCTATCGCGACAACCATACTCATCTTAACAATGGTATTGACCGATGCGGCAATTAAGATACCCAGCGCGGCGGTGGTTACGCTCAATATTTGGATGCTCTGACGACCGAGCGCCAAGGAAATCGCGTCTACATCCGTAATCCCTGAAAGGGCCGATAAAATTAAGACACCCGCATTACCGAACCACTCAGCAAGCGCATGTGACAGCAGTATAATCACCGCCAGCATCATCCCAAAAAACAGCGCCGATTGCAGTGCGAGTGGGTTGCTCTGTTTGTTCGATTGTTCGATCTGTTCCACTTCGCTCCGCCGCCATATCCACCAAGCAGGCAAATACAGCGCCGCCATCATGGCCATCACAATCGGCCATAGTAACGAGACAAGTTGAGGATTAATCACAAACAGAATAATCAACAGCCGAGGAAACATGGTGCCGCAACTCAAGAGTATGCCACTGGCGAGCAATGGGCTGATATTGGCTTGCTCCCGAGAAAGATGGGAAAACTGCAGCGTTAACGCCGTCGAAGAACTTAAACCTGCAAAAATGGAGGTGAACAATATGCCACGTTTCGCCCCACCGATTTTAATTGCGAAATAGCCCACAAACGAAATACTGGCAATCAATACGACCATCCACCAAATTTCGTAAGGGTTAAGAGCGTTCCAAGGGCCATAGGATTGATTTGGAAGAAGCGGCAATAACACGATGGAGATAATCAGCAACCGGAGCGCTGCATCTAGCTCGTATTCCTGTAATTTTTGCAACGCTTGGTGAAGTTCTCGTTTGTTGTCGAGCACCACTGCGGTAATCACAGCTGCAGATGCCGCAAGCACCGCCTCTCCCGACACAGCTAAACTGCCCAACACAAACGTCACCAACAAGCTAACCACGCCAGTAATACTGATATCGCGACTCTTCTTCTGCTGCATGATAAACGCGATACACGCCAATATCACCAACGCAATCAAGGCAAAACCAAGCAATAAAGGAGAATAGAGATCCGCAAGAATCGCGACAAGACCACCAAGTAACCCGACAAGAGAGAACGTACGAATACCAGCAACACGACTACCTTCAACACTATTTCGCATCACCCAGCCGCGCTGTGTCCCGATAATCGCGCCCAATAGCAAGGCAATAAGCAGATTCCAGATAAGATGCTCGCCAGTCGCAAACTCGTTGATATCCATGCATCACCCCGTTAAAAAGCGGTTGTCATATCATTAGTTTATTTGAATATTGGTAAGAAGCTGTGACGACAAGAAGATAATCTGAAACTAGCCATAGTTCCTGCCTTACCTGCGGGTCTTGTCCTGGCTTTTAACTATCACCAGAGCTCAATAATACAGAGCGATTTTCCCGATCCCGTTCAATTTATCGGCATTATTTTCATATCATCTGAACTTTCTTACGAGAAACTACGTAACGAAGATGGGATGCAATTACGCAATCTCACACATAAGTAAGGAATACATATGAACAAATCCATCAACAACTCATTCCTAAAGTTTGGTTTAGCTGCATGTCTGTTCAGTTTTTCTGCGTTTAGTTTTTCCTCTCCAAGTATTGAAGGCGCAGATCAAGATATGTCCACGGGCACCGTAACGGCAAAAATGGCTCATGCTGACGAAAACGGGTGGATGGTTGTACACCGAACAGATGAATCGATGAAGCCAGGCCCCGTGATCGGCTATGCTCCGCTTAAAATGGGACAAAATGAGAACGTGAATGCAATTTTGATGGAACCGGTTGAGTCTGGTGACATGCTGATGCTAATGGTCCACGGAGAAAAAGGTGGAATGAAGACGGGCGTATTTGAGTATTCACTCGGAGCCAAAGAAGATGGTCCTGTAAAGGTTGACGGTAAGTTGGTGATGGACATCGTCCGCGCTAAATAAGGCGAGCATATATTTAAAAATTGCCCCTCTATCTCCCAGTACTTAGCGTGAATAAAAGCCCTTAACAACGCAGTTCGTCGTTAAGGGCTTTGTATTGGATGAACCGTTACAAACTAACCGATCATTTCTCTTTGGTGAGGAGAACTAAAGTCTAAATCAGGCCCTTTAGGCACCACTTGCGTTGGATTAATCCCTGTGTGACTGAAGTAATAATGGCGCTTAATATGATAGAAATCGGTGGTATCGGCGATACCGTCAATCTGATACAACTCTTTCAGATAACCCTGAATATTGACGTAATCGGCAATGCGTTGTTTATTACACTTGAAGTGCCCAACGTACACTGCATCAAAACGCACTAACGTGGTGAACAAACGCCAATCGGCTTCCGTAATTTTATTGCCTGCTAGATAGCGATGGGTCGCCAGATGACCATCAATTTTATCTAAGGCCGAAAACAATGATTCAAAAGCCTCTTCATACGCTTCTTGCGAAGTAGCAAAACCGCAACGGTACACCCCATTATTCACGTTTGGATAAATGTAATCATTCCATTCATTAATCACACCGCGTAGTGGCTCGGGATAATAATCGTCATGATTGCCCGTGAGATCATTAAATGCGGAGTTAAACATACGAATGATCTCTGACGATTCATTCGACACGATGGTGTTGGTCTTTTTGTCCCACAAAACTGGCACCGTAACACGCCCTGTGTAGTCGGGTTTCGCTTGAGTGTAGATTTGGTGCATACGTGTATGACCAAACAGTGGCTCGGGTAAACCCATTTGCCAACCTTGACTGAGCATATCAGGGCAAACAACCGTCACATCAATGTGTGGCTCTAGACCTTTCAACATACGGAAGATAAGCGTTCGATGTGCCCAAGGGCACGCGAGAGAAACATACAAATGGTAACGGCCAGATTCTGGTTGGAATACCGCCTCTGAATCATTTTTAATCCAGTCACGAAATCCAGCGTCTTCACGAACGAACTTCCCGCCATTCGCTTTTGTGTCATACCACACATCGTGCCATACGCCTTCGACCAACTTACCCATGATTGCTCTCCTATTTCTTATGTCTCCCTTTATATTAGAGATTCATAAGAAACAGAAAATCATCACGCTTAGGACATCTTGTTCAAGAAATTCGAATGAGCATTGCAATTCATGTTCAAAGAAAGTGAGCATAAAAAAAGCGCGACCCTATTAAAAGGAATCGCGCTTAAGCCCGTCACAGGCTGAATTTACTTAACCTAACATTTGGTTGGTTACACGCTCACGTGAATACAAGAGACTGCGTGAATGTCTGTACCTTCAATCGTAGGTTTGGTTTTTGCACACTCTTCTGTCGCTTGAGGGCAACGAGTACGGAACACACAACCTGAAGGAGGATTGATTGGTGATGGCAGATCCCCTTCCAACATTTGGATGGTTTTATTGCGTTCTAACTCTGGGTCTGGGATTGGAACCGCCGACATCAGCGCACGCGTATAAGGGTGCTTAGGGTCTGCAAATAGCGCATCCGCTTCGCCTAACTCTACCGCGTTACCCAAATACATCACGAGAACACGATCAGAGATATGTTTCACCACTGACAAATCGTGCGCAATAAACACCAAAGAAAGTCCTAGCTCTTTTTGCAGCTCTTTCAGAAGGTTAACGACTTGAGCCTGAATAGAAACATCCAGTGCCGAGACTGGTTCGTCACAGATGATCATCTTAGGCTTAAGAATAAGCGCACGCGCAATACCGATACGCTGACACTGACCACCTGAGAATTCATGCGGGTAACGGTTGATTACGTTTGGCAATAGACCAACTTTCGCCATCATCTCTTTAACGCGGTCTTTCACTTCTTGCTTAGACAGTTCTGGATAGAACGTTTCTAGCGGCTCTGCGATGATGTCACCAACCGTCATACGCGGGTTAAGAGAAGCCAAAGGATCTTGGAAAATCATCTGGATTTCTTTACGTGTTTCACGGCGCTGTACATCTTTCATTTTGGTGAGGTCTTGGCCTAACCAAACCACTTCGCCATCGGTCGCTTCAACAAGTCCAATGATGGCACGTGCGAAGGTCGATTTACCACAACCTGACTCACCTACTACGCCAAGCGTTTCCCCTTCGTAGAGGCGCACATTTACGCCATCTACCGCTTTTAGGCTAGAAGGTTTTGACCAAGGCCACGCTGATTTTGATGCGATGCTGAAGTGAACTTTCAGATCAGATACATCCAGAATTAACTTTTTATCTGCGCTCATTTGTTCCAAGCCTCCCATTCAGAAAAACATGCACGCTGACGACCATCACCAAATGGCGTCAAGATTGGTGCTTCACGCTTACAGCGGTCCATCACACGATGACAACGCTCTTGGTAAGGGCAGCCCGGTGGTAGACGCAGTAAGTTTGGTGGATTGCCAGGAATGGTTGGCAGAATTTCACCTTCTGTATCCAGACGAGGGATCGCCTTTAACAGACCTTCCGCATAAGGGTGGCTTGGGTTGTAGAAAATTTCGTTTACGTTGCCGTACTCCATCGTACGACCTGCGTACATCACAAGCACTTTGTCACATGAACCAGCAACAACACCTAGGTCGTGGGTGATCATAATGATTGCCGTGTTGAACTCGGATTTCAGCTCGTTCAACAAGTCCATGATCTGTGCCTGAACGGTTACGTCCAATGCGGTTGTTGGTTCATCAGCAATAAGCAGTTTAGGACGGCACAATAGCGCCATCGCAATCATTACACGCTGACGCATACCGCCTGAAAATTCGTGCGGATACATGGTGATACGTTTGCGAGCTTCAGGGATTTTTACCGCTTCAAGCATGCGAACAGATTCTTCAAACGCTTCTGACTTGCCCATGCCTTTATGCAGCATCAACACTTCCATCAGCTGATCGCTCACTTTCATGTATGGGTTTAGCGAGGTCATCGGATCTTGGAAGATCATCGCGATCTGTTCTGCACGAACTTTGTTCAGCTCTTTTTCTGGAAGGTTAAGAATTTCTCGACCTTCAAATTTCGCACTGCCTGAGATCTTGCCGTTTTTCGCCAGTAGACCCATGATTGCGAATACAGTTTGTGATTTACCTGAACCAGATTCACCCACGATACCGAGAGTTTCGCCCTGCTTCAGAGAGAAGTTCAAATCGTTTACTGCGGTTACGATACCATCTTGGGTGGTAAATTCGACACGCAGATCTTTGACATCTAATAAGCTCATCATTGCTTCCTTAATCTTATCTTTTAATTATCTGTCTTTTGGATCCAGCGCGTCGCGCAGGCCGTCACCAACGTAGTTGAAGCAGAATAGAGTCACAACCATGAACGCCGCTGGGAATGCCAACTGCCAAATTGCTACTTCCATTGTTTGTGCACCTTCTTGTAGAAGTGCGCCCCAACTTGTCATTGGTTCCTGAACACCAAGACCAAGGAATGATAGGAATGATTCGGTCAGAATCATGCTCGGAATTAGAAGCGTAGAGTAAACCGCTACAATACCCAATACGTTCGGTACGATATGGCGAGTAATGATCTTCCAATTACTTACACCACAAACGTGCGCCGCTTCGATGAACTCTTTACTACGTAGGCTGAGTGTCTGACCACGTACGATACGCGCCATATCCAACCAAGCGATTGCACCAATCGCAACGAAGATAAGAATGATGTTACGGCCGAAGAAGGTAACAAGTACGATAACTAGGAACATGAACGGTACAGCGTACAAGATTTCTAGAATACGCATCATAATGCGGTCAACTTTACCGCCAATGAAGCCAGAAGCCGCACCGTAAAGTGTACCAATCAATACCGCTACGAACGCACCCATCACGCCAACCATTAGCGAGATACGGCCGCCGATTAGAGTACGCACGTACAAATCTCGGCCTAGACTGTCGGTACCAAACCAATGTTCAGAGTTTGGCGCAACGTGCATTGCATACCAGTCAGTATCGTCAAACGCGTAAGGAGCGATCATCGGCAGAACAATTACCGCCAACGTCATTAAAACAAGAATAAATAAGCTCACCATCGCCGCTTTGTTACGCATAAAGCGGATACGAGCATCTTGCCAAAGACTGCGACCTTCAATCTCTAAGTTCTCAGAGAATTTTTCAATCGCTTCTAGGTTTTCTTTTTTCGTCAACATAACCAAACTTCCCTGTTAGTAGCGAATTTTCGGGTCAATCATTGCAAGTAGAATATCTACAATCGCGTTGAATAAGATAAATAGGAAACCAATCAGAATGGTTACACCCATTACTAGCGAGTAGTCACGGTTAAATGCAGCGTTAACGAATAGCTTACCGATACCCGGTAAACCAAAGATGGTTTCGATAACAACAGAACCCGTGATGATGCCTACGAAAGCAGGACCCATGTATGAAACAACAGGAAGAAGTGCTGGTTTAAGAGCATGTTTGATGATGATGTAACGGTAACTCAGACCTTTAGCACGAGCAGTGCGGATAAAGTTACTGTTTAGTGTCTCAATCATTGAACCGCGAGTAATACGGGCAAACGTTGCAACGTAAAGCAATGACATACCAATAACCGGCAACACTAAAAACTGCCAGCTACCATCTTGCCAACCACCCGCAGGGAAAATGTGCCAATGTAGAGAGAATAGGTAAATCAGAGCTGGCGCCAATACGAACGACGGCATAACCACACCAAGCATCGCGGTCGACATTATGGTGTAGTCAACCCACGTATTCTGCTTGAGAGCCGCTATCGTCCCGACCGTAACGCCCATGACCAACGTAAAAATGAAGGCGATAAAACCCACTTTCGCTGACACTGGCAGAGCAACGGCGATCAACTCGTTGACGGTGTAATCTAGGTATTTAAACGATGGACCAAAATCACCTTGCAGAACGTTGATCAAATACGTTGTGTATTGCTCGAATACTGGCTTATCAAGGCCGTATTTCGCTTCAATGTTCGCCATAACTTCTGGCGGTAGTGGACGTTCTGTCGAGAAAGGGTTTCCCGGTGCAAAACGCATAAGAAAGAAAGATACGGTGATCAAAACCAACATTGTTGGGATCGCCTCAAATATCCTTTTTGCGATGAATTTAAGCATAAACTCACTCTTTCAGTCTGTGACAATTTAAATGAAAAAGAATAGTCCGATTTATTTTGGACTGAACATAGGCGCTACATGCAATTTCTCACATGCAGAGCCTAATTTTTATAGTTCTATCTGATTGAAGATTTACTCAGTGATGTAGAGATCTTTAGAGTAGATCTTTTCTTCCGCGTTGTTTGATGGGAAGCCACCCACTTTCGTAGATAGTAGACGTGATTTCACGTACTGGTAGATAGGTGCAATTGGCATATCCTTCGCCATTAGCTTCTCAGCTTCTAGGTAAAGCGCCTGACGCTCTTCGTTTGACGTAGAGCTGAACGCTTTATTCATAATTGCATCATATTCTTTGCTGTCGTAGTGAATACCACCAGTGGTGTTGTTGCTCATCATTAGAGTCAAGAATGACGAAGCTTCGTTGTAGTCACCACACCAACCAGCACGAGCAACTTCGAAGTTACCTGAGTCTTTTGTTGATAGGTATGTTTTCCACTCTTGGTTTTCTAGCGTTACATCTAGACCAAGTGTTTTCTTCCACATAGAGCCTAGAGCAACCGCAATTTTCTTGTGGTTCTCAGACGTGTTGTAAAGAAGGTTAAACTTAAGTGGATTATCTGCGCCATAGCCTGCTTCTTCCAATAGACGAGCCGCTTCTGCGTTACGCTCTTCTTGCGTCATCTTGCCGTAAGCAGGAATTTCTGGGTTGAAACCTGCTGTGATTTCTGGCGTTAGGAAGTAAGCTGGTTTTTGACCTTGAGCTAAAATCGCATCAGTTACGATGTTACGGTCAATCGCGTAAGAGATAGCTTGACGAACACGTACATCATCAAACGGAGCTTTCTTCGTGTTGAAGATGTAGTAGTAAGTACATAGGTTACCCGTCACAGATACTTCTTGTGGGTGCTCTTTCTTCAGACGCTTGAAGTGCTCTGTTGGCAGTTCGTTCGTGAAGTCGATTTCACCCGCTAGGAAGCGGTTCATTTCTGCAACTTGGTTTTCAATCGGTAGGAAAGTAACTTTCTCTAGTGTGGTGTTTTCGTTGTCCCAGTATTGCTCGTTACGCTTCAATACTAGACGCTCGTTCACAACCCAGTTGTCAACAACATAAGCACCGTTACCAACAAAGTTCTCTGGCTTCGTCCATTGATCGCCGAACTTCTCTACTGTCGCTTGGTGAACAGGTTTCACTGTTGTGTGGCCCATCATCATCACGAAGTAAGGTACAGCTGTATCTAGCTCTACCACTAGAGTGTGGTCATCCACAGCTTTAACACCCAGCTCGCTCTTGTCTTTTTTGCCAGCAACGATGTCTTTCGCATTCTTCATCTTGGTGTATTCCATGTACCAAGCGTATGGAGAAGCCGTTGCAGGGTCGACAGCACGTTGGAAACTGTAAACGAAGTCACCTGCTGTTACAGGATCGCCGTTTGACCATTTCGCGTCTTTGCGTAGGTGGAAAGTGTATGTTTTGTTGTCTTCAGTTTCCCAAGATTCTGCAACACCTGGGATAGTGTTACCGTCTGCGTCTTGGTTTACTAGGCCTTCAAGTAGGTCGCGAATCACGTGAGATTCAGGAACACCTTGAGATTTGTGAGGGTCTATTGTCGCAACTTCTGTACCGTTACCACGCACCAATTCTTGAACTGCTGCTAGTTTCGGTTCTGAAGAATCAGTTTTTGCTTCTGGTGCAGGTGCCGGCTGAGCCACCTGTTTTTCTTCTGGCTTATTGTCGCCACAACCCGCTAGGGCAAGAGAAAGACCAGCACCAATAAATAAAGCGCGCGTGATTTTATTCTTATACATGCGTAAAACTCCAAGTTTTTTCGTTAGCATCCATGACTTCTCTATAAGGGACTGGAACGGTCAGCGTTTTAGATTTTTTTAGTGCACTTTCTGAGCACAAAAGCCTAAAACCTTACAGAGACTGCGGCACACATTAGCAATCATTGAAGTAATTTGCCATAAAAATGTAGCAAAAAAACTAATAATTCTGTAATAACCGCACATATCTAGCAATAAACTCCAATACAAAAGCATTCACTAGTAAAATGAAGACTGTAACTGACATTTATCAGCCAAAACTTTCGATTACTCTGAATTTAAACTATTTGATAGCATCTTATGCTAGATATTTGCATATTATTTAACATTTGTGACAAACGAAGTCTAACAAATAATCGTTTATATATTGCTCGATATTTTTTATTGTGAACAATATCACCGAGATAAAACACGGGTGTTTTCGAAGATAAGAATCGCAATATTGAACCGTTTCAATATGGTTGAACAAATCGCGAAATACAAAAAAGCTAAGTGCGATTAACACTTAGCTTTTTATTTTTTGTCAAAACGAGTAGCTGGTTCTATTTTTCCCAGCGCTGCGCTGCTTGATGATCGGTGTCACGCGATTCAATCCAACGATCTTCGTTAGTTGTGCGCTCTTTTTTCCAAAACGGTGCTTTGGTTTTCAGATAGTCCATAATGAACTCGCACGCATCAAATGCCGCGCCGCGGTGCGCACTAGAAACGCCCACAAATACAATTTGGTCGCCGCTGTCCATATCACCCACACGATGAATCACGCGCACGCCAAGCAGAGGCCAGCGAGCTTCCGCTTCATCACAAATATCGCTCAAGCTCTTTTCCGTCATGCCCGGATAATGCTCTAGGTGCAGGCCAATCACGTTGTCACCAAGGTTCATATCTCTGACTTTACCGATAAAGGTCACGACCGCACCAGCAGCAGTGCCTTCCGACAAGCGTTGATATTCTTGATCAACAGAAAAGTCTTCAACTTGTACAGAAACACGAGGATCCATCTTAGCCTCCCGTTACCGGTGGGAAAAACGCAACTTCGTCGCCAGCGTTTACTTGTGTATCCAATGGGACGATCGATTGGTTCACTGCAGCAAGCAGCTTGCCTGGCTCAAGCGCCAAATCCCACTTGCCTGCTTTTTCTGCGCCCGCTTCGACAAGATGTGCGCGAACGGCTTCGACCGTATCGAACTGGCCGTCCAAATCAACGCTGTCGATACCCACTAGCTCGCGGGTTTGAGCAAAGAAAAGTACTTTAATCATGATTCCGCCTTGAAATGTCCAGATTTGCCACCCGTCTTCTCTAATAGACGAACTTGACCAATGACCATGTCTTTTTGTACTGCTTTACACATATCGTAAATCGTTAGTGCAGCGACGGAAGCTGCAGTGAGCGCTTCCATTTCGACACCAGTTTTACCCGCAAGTTTACATACGGACTCGATGCGAACTTTGTTTTCTGCTTCGATAGCTTCCAGTTGAACTTCAACTTTAGAAAGCAGTAGCGGATGACAAAGTGGAATCAAATTCCATGTTTTCTTCGCTGCTTGAATACCAGCAATACGAGCCGTTGCGAACACATCACCTTTGTGGTGCTGGCCAGAGACAATAAGTTGCAAGGTTTCTGGAGCCATGTGTACAAATGCTTCAGCGCGAGCTTCACGCACGGTTTCTGCTTTTGCAGACACATCGACCATGTTCGCTTCGCCAGATGCATTAATGTGTGTAAATTGGGTCATTGTTTTTCCTTCGCTTTTAGGAAAGGTTATACAGATAGGTGTGGCATGAAGTTACAAGGGCGATGACTTGCATCCAACTGCTGTTTAATAATTTTTGTCCAGCCTGTACGACACGCACCCGTTGAGCCTGGCATTGCGAAGATCACGGTGTGGTTAGCAAAACCTGCAATCGCACGAGACTGAATGGTAGACGTGCCGATCTCTTCATACGACACCATACGGAACAACTCACCAAAACCTTCAACTTCTTTATCAAATAGAGGCTTAAGTGCTTCTGGCGTGCTATCGCGTGAGGTAAAACCTGTACCGCCAGTGATCATGATCGCTTGGACGTTTTCATCGGCAATCCATTGAGAAACGATCGCGCGGATCTTGTACATGTCATCAATAACGATTTGTTTGTCTACTACGTTGTGACCCGCTTCTTGAGCGTGTTCAACAAGGTAACGACCAGAGGTATCGTTTTCTTCTGTACGTGTGTCAGATACCGTTAGAACGGCAATATTTGCAGGTTGAAATTTGCTTTCAGCGTGACCCATTTGTTCACCTATTCTCTAAATTAGCTTTGATACGCTTGGTATCGATTCGGAAAAAGTTAGATCCAGCTTAGCACTAAGCTCTCTCTAAAAAATTGAATAAAGTTAGCCGCCGATAGACGCAAGATGCGGCGTCATACCAGTATTGCCATCGTGTAAGAAGTGGCTTACGGACTTTGTTTGCAGCTGCGATTGGATACGTTCAATCAACTCGTTTTCTTGGTCATCACGCTCCAACAAATCACGCAGTTCAACGCCATGTTCACCAAACAAACAAAGGTGCAGCTTACCCAGCGCAGAAACACGCAGACGGTTACAGCTTTCACAAAAGTCTTTTTCATACGGCATGATAAGACCGATTTCACCTTTATAATCTGGGTGAACAAACACCTGAGCGGGGCCATCATTGTGCGAACGCACTTTCAGTAACCAGCCGTTCGCAATCAGTTGATTACGAATCGCAACACCAGAAACATGATGCTTTGAAAAGAGGTCATCCATCTCGCCCGTTTGCATTAGCTCAATAAAGCGCAATTGGATTGGACGATCTTTGATCCAGTTAAGAAACGCGGGTAGCTCGTGATGGTTCAGATCTTTCATCAACACCACATTAACTTTGACCTGCTCATAACCGACTTCGAACGCACGCTCGATACCATTCATGACTTCAGTGAACTTATTTTCACCAGTAATCTGATGGAACATTCGAGGGTCGAGGCTATCTACACTCACGTTGATGTTTGTTAAACCGGCTTCACGCCAGTCAGCAACTTGCTTCGCCATTCTGTAGCCGTTGGTCGTCGTCGCCACTTTTTTGATGCCTGGCGTCGTTGCGACAGAATGAATGATGTCAGTGAAATCTTTGCGCAAGCTTGGCTCGCCGCCAGTAATGCGCACTTTTGACGTGCCACAATCAGCAAACGCTTTTACGACCCGTTTGATTTCAGGAAGAGATAAAAAAGACGAGTTTTTGTTGCCCGATGGTTTGTAACCATCAGGAAGGCAATAGGTACATTTGAAATTACATACGTCGGTCACAGACAGACGCAAGTAATAAAACTTACGATGAAATTTGTCTTCGAATTGTTGCGCCACGGAACACCTTTCCAAACACGGGAGGCATGGCCATTTCCAATCATGCCCTTGTGACAGTATGTCACTGGCTCAAAATGCTTATCCTCGGACTTAGCATAGTGAGCTCGGAGTTATGGCAACCAGAGGGATAACCCCTGATAGCTTTGCGGTGTAAAATACTTAATATTTGTAATGGAATCCAGACTTGAGTGATAAAAAACTCTCTAGAGACACAAATTACCGCTTAGTGAGTACCGTTAGGACACTCATTAAGTTAAATTGTAGCCGTTTTTTACAACATTATTAGAAGAACGTAATGAATATCTATACGGATAAGAAAGTGGTCGCAGTTGGCGGTGGTCATGGCTTAGGTCGAATGTTAGCCGCTTTAAAAGACTTTGGCAGCAATGCTACGGGCATTGTAGCCACAACCGACAATGGCGGTTCAACTGGACGTATTCGTCACTGCCAAGGTGGCATCGCTTGGGGAGACACCAGAAACTGCATCAACCAGCTAATCACTGAACCATCTATCAGTTCGATGATGTTCGAATACCGCTTTAAAGGTACGGGAGAGCTGGACGGCCACAACCTTGGCAATTTGATGCTAACAGCATTGGATAACTTGTCGGTTCGACCGCTGGATGCAATCAATCTGATCCGAAACATGCTTAAGGTTGATGTCAATATTCTGCCAATGTCAGAGCACCCTTCGGATTTGTCTGCGCTTTCAGTGAACGGGCAATGGGTCACAGGTGAAACCAATGTGGATGAGATGGAAACCGACTTACGTCGCTTAGATCTTTCACCAGAAGTTCCAGCCACTAAAGAAGCCGTTACTGCTCTGGCAGAAGCCGATGCAATCATTCTTGGCCCAGGCAGTTTCCTCACCAGTATTATGCCGCCATTGTTATTGCCTGAGCTGGGCAAAGCCATTGCAGCAAACCGAAAAGCGAAGGTGATATTCGTTGCTAACCTCAGCCCTGAATACGGCCCAGCAGGTCGAATGTCGATGGCGCAAAAGCTGGAATGGTGTGAACGTGCGTGCCAAGGACGAAGAATCGATGTCGTCCTTGCCGAAGAAACGGACCAGAAAGTGTTGGAACAATGGAACGTCGTTACCGAATCATTAGCCTCAACCAACCGAGATTGGCGTCACGACCGAGATAAGTTGAAAGCAGCGATAGAAAACCAACTACTCGCTAAGTAGCCACTTGAGACTGCCAACGTTGATACGACAAAGCCCTTCCAATATGGAAGGGCTTTGTGTTTAAAAAGTAAAGACTTTATTGAGTCCAAGAGCGATACGCGTCGCGTGTTTCATTCAAGCGATCAAGCATAGTGTTAACCTCACTACCCTGTTCAACTAACTCACCAGATTTGGCTTTTTTATCGATAGACATCGCTAACTCACACAAACTGTCGGCTCCGAAACTCGCAGCACTGCTTTTTAGCGCATGGCTGATCTCTTTCAAATACATTAAGCGCTCTGAACCTTCTAACTGCGACAAGTTGTCAATGTACGTATCCATCTCACCCAAAAAAATATCGAGCAAAACAGGCACGTTATCACTGCCGATTTCCATCGACAGTTCATCTATTTTTTGTTGATTCAATATCGTCATGCTTACACCTTCTGCCGCTCTTCTTTACCATTCCATGCTTGTAGTTTGCGGTAAATCGTTGACGGACTGACATCAAGATACCCAGCGGCTCTTGGAATATTGCCGTCACACGCCTCAATCGCTTGCTCAATCGCCATTTTCTCTGTCATCCATAGCGGCATGATCTCTGAAACAGTCATCGCTTTTGGCTCAATCAGTTTAGATACAGATGGCCTATCTAACGGTTGATTCAGCGGCGGTGGCAACATATCTAACGTAATTTCTTTGCCGTTGTTGAGCACCACGATATTGCGTAGTACGTTTTGTAGTTGTCGGACGTTACCCGGCCACTCATAACTGTTAAAGCGATCAATCACTTCTTGAGAAAAGCGGACAAAGTTTTTGCCCTCTTCATGAGACATGTAGCCTAACAGTGAGTACGCAATTTCAATCACATCTTCACCACGTTCGCGAAGAGGCGGAAGATGCAAAGGAATCACGTATAAACGGTAGTATAAGTCTTCGCGGAAACGCCCTTCTTGAACTTCTTTCCAAGGGTCTCGGTTGGTCGCACAAACGAAGCGCACGTCCACGCTCTTCATTTTTGAAGAGCCCACTTTCTGGAACGTACCGGTTTGGATGAATCGCAATAATTTGGTTTGTAAGTCCAAATCCATTTCACACAATTCATCGAGGAACAACGTGCCACCATCGGCTAACTCAGCGGCACCTTGACGGTCATTTGCCGCACCAGTAAATGCCCCTTTTACGTGACCAAATAGTTCACTTTCAATTAAGTCTTTAGGTATGGCTGCACAGTTGATGGCAATAAACGGCTTATCACCACGTTTGCTTGCAGCGTGGATGGCTTCTGCGCATACCTCTTTACCCGTACCACTTTCACCAGTAATAAAGATACTCGCTTTACTGCTAGCGGCAGAGTCAATGGTGCGATAGACCTGCTGCATGGTTTGGCTGCTGCCGATAAAACCTTGGTAATTCTGATTACCCGGATTATCTGCTTCATTTTTTAGCTTAGTTGCTTTGCGAATTGCGTTGTTGACCGTAACACGCAGACGGTCTGCTTCACACGGTTTGATCAAAAAGTCTTGAGATCCATGACGCATCGCCTCTACCGCTGTATCGATAGAGCCATGAGCCGTCATGAAAATGATCGGCACATCTGGATGACTCTTTTTAACGGCGTGCAAAACATCCATCCCCGTCATATCAGGCAGACGAAGATCGAGAAGAATAAGATCTGGAATTCGATGATTGAGACTTTCAATGGCATCTCTACCTGTACCGACAATATTAATGTCGATCCCTAACGGCGTGAGGTACGAGCGGTATAACGCCGCAACCGATGCTGTATCCTCAACC
This sequence comes from Vibrio sp. YQ_11, assembly GCF_043103065.1. Taxonomy (NCBI): domain Bacteria; kingdom Pseudomonadati; phylum Pseudomonadota; class Gammaproteobacteria; order Vibrionales; family Vibrionaceae; genus Vibrio; species Vibrio sp. YQ_11. The sequence continues at coordinate 142,279 of NZ_JBICJM010000010.1, forward strand.
ATCAGAAGGTAACGAGATTTTGGGCCTTCAGTTTTTTGTTGCATAACCTAGCTAATATTTTGTTGTGTTTTAAACAATAATCGCATTACGCTTTGCATTTTGCAAATAACATTAGCAAAGTTACGGTTAATGATAATAGAATCAAAAACGATATCAATAGGTTAAAAAGTGGCATAAAGCATGCTGATATATTAGCGACCCCTCGGGTCACCTAGCCAACTGACGTTGTTAGTGAACGATATGTTCACAAAACAAGCCAATAGACCCGACTGCCTATTGGCTTCTTTTTTTGCCTATTCCAAGTATCTCTTTAGAAACAGCTTTTCGTGTTAACTAGCTATTCGCGATGAATTGCGCACGCAGTTTTTCTATTTCATCACGCTTCTCAGCCGCAAGCTCGAATTCCAGATCCTGAGCATGTTGGTACATCGCCGCTTCTAGTCGACTGATTTCCTTCTCCAATTGTTGTGGAGACATCACTTCGTAAGTTTGAGATGGTTCAGCGACTTTAGACAGTGGCACTTGCTTAGTATTGCGTTGACGTTTGGACTTAGTAATGTCGCCCAATTCCATAATATCCTTGATATTACGTTTTAACGCTTGCGGCGTAATGCCCATTTTCTCGTTGTACGCTTGCTGCTTCTCACGACGACGATTGGTTTCATCCATCGCTTTTTTCATCGATTTTGTAATGCTATCCGCATAGAGAATCGCTTTACCCTCAATGTTTCGTGCAGCACGACCTATCGTTTGAATGAGTGAACGTTCTGAACGCAAGAAACCTTCTTTGTCGGCATCCAAAATTGCCACCAGCGAGACTTCCGGCATATCCAACCCTTCTCGAAGCAAGTTGATACCCACTAAGACATCGAACTCACCTAAGCGCAAATCTCGAATGATCTCGACGCGCTCTACCGTGTCGATGTCTGAGTGAAGATAACGAACACGAACATCATGCTCATGCAGATATTCCGTTAAATCTTCCGCCATTCGTTTGGTCAGAGTCGTAACAAGAACACGTTCCTCTTTGGCGGCACGAATACGAATTTCAGACAACAGATCATCGACCTGAGTCGCGACTGGTCGAACTTCGAGTATTGGATCCAGCAAGCCGGTAGGACGCACGACTTGATCCGCAATTTCACCTGCCGATTTCTCTAGCTCATAATTGCCCGGTGTCGCCGAGACGAAAATAGTTTGCGGAGCAAGAGATTCAAATTCTTCAAATTTTAGAGGACGGTTGTCCAACGCCGATGGTAAGCGGAAACCAAACTCAACCAGAGTTTCTTTACGTGAACGGTCACCTTTATACATCGCACCAATCTGCGGTACAGTCACGTGGGACTCATCGATGATAAGCAAACCATCATGAGGCAAGTAATCGAACAAGGTTGGAGGCGGCTCGCCCTCAGAACGACCACTGAGATAACGTGAGTAGTTTTCGATACCAGAACAGAAACCGAGCTCATTCATCATCTCGATATCAAACTGTGTACGCTGGCTAATGCGCTGCTCTTCTATTAGCTTGTTATTCTCTAGTAATTGTTTCTTGCGTACTTCGAGCTCAACTTTGATACTTTCTATCGCTTCGAGAATACGGTCGCGGGGCGTCACGTAGTGCGTTTTCGGGTAAATCGTGTAACGCGGCAAATCTCTTTGTTTCACGACACCCGTCAATGGGTCGAACACACTGATGCAATCCACTTCATCATCAAACATTTCAACACGGACAGCATCTTGGTCAGACTCAGCTGGGAATATGTCGATCACTTCGCCGCGAACACGGAACTGACCGCGTTCAAAAGCGACATCATTACGCGAGTATTGGAGTTCCGCTAGGCGACGAAGCATGTCACGCTGATCGATCACGTCACCACGGCGTAAGTGCAGCATCATCTGTAAATACGACTCGGGATCCCCCAAACCATAAATGGCCGAGACAGAAGCTACGATGATGGCGTCTTTTCGTTCTAGTAAAGCTTTGGTGGCAGACAAACGCATTTGCTCAATGTGAGCGTTCACTGACGCATCTTTTTCAATAAAGGTGTCAGTTGTAGGCACATACGCTTCTGGTTGATAGTAGTCGTAGTAAGACACAAAATACTCGACCGCATTGTTAGGAAAGAACGATTTCATTTCCCCATACAACTGAGCCGCGAGGGTTTTATTTGGCGCCAGTAAAATTGCAGGGCGCTGTGCTTGAGCAATCACATTCGCTAGCGTGAACGTTTTACCAGAACCCGTTACACCTAAAAGCGTCTGATGCGCCAACCCCGAATCTAAGCCTTCTAATAATTGCTTAATCGCGGTTGGCTGGTCACCTGATGGTTGATACTCAGAGACCAGTTCATAAACTTTACTCATACCCTTCCTCAATCTTTACTGCCTTTACTACGTTAGGCTGTGTTACCACTTCTATGCTGTATATATATACACCTTAGTAAACGAAATCTATGCCTAAATGATTTTTCTCACTCATTGTTAATAATTTTTGTACTTTGTCTATATGGCTATAGCCTTATTCGAGTCGCTCTGATATAGTACTTCGCCCTAGTTGATAAACACTCCTCTAATATCAACTTATAGTTTCCACAACTTTTCCCCAAAACTTCTCTAAGAAGCTCATTATCCCCAAAAGCTCATCTTTTATCCACTTTGAATATTTTACCCACGCACTCAATAAACCACTGTTTTATTTGCCTATTTTGCGCATAAAGCTGACTAAAAATGCACACAAAACAAACCGAGTTGCATATAAAAGATCTTTACTCAGATCTCATCAACACACTTATCCACAATTTTAGTGGATAAGTAACTCTAGCCCTTTACTGGCAAGCACTACAAAAAAGTAAAGCGCTTTAAGCGCAATTTTTTCAAAAAAATGTATTTTTTTACTGTTGACACTAGTTTTCGTGCTCGGTAAGATTCTTCCCGCTTTCAAGCAAAGCAATTCCCCCTTAGTTCAGTCGGTAGAACGGCGGACTGTTAATCCGTATGTCGCAAGTTCAAGTCTTGCAGGGGGAGCCAAATTCAAGAAAAAAGCTCAGTTGAAAAACTGAGCTTTTTTCGTTTTTAATCGTCAAAAAATCGGCTTAAAATTTCTATCCACTTGCTAAGTATCAGAGGCCAACTCAATCGTTCGTATGGGCCACTCAGGATTCGCGCACTTTTCGTTAGCTCTCATTCCCCCAACAAATTATTCACCAAACTATTAATTCAGATACAAATTCATCTATCTAACTCACATTGACGGTTATTTTTCAGCCGTGTGTATAAAACCACATCGTTCACTGGTTGTTATTGGTGTCACAAAACACGATAATATTGGGATCGGATTTTAAGAACGTAATAACTATGACCGAATATGTTTTGTTGTTGGTCGGCACTGTGCTGGTGAACAACTTTGTACTGGTGAAGTTTTTGGGCTTGTGTCCATTTATGGGCGTGTCTAAAAAACTGGAAACAGCAATAGGCATGGGGTTAGCAACCACTTTTGTGCTAACCCTCGCATCTGTGTGTGCGTACTTAGTGGAAAGCTATATCTTGCGACCGCTCGGTATCGAGTACTTAAGAACCATGAGCTTTATTTTGGTGATCGCTGTCGTGGTACAGTTCACCGAGATGGTGGTACACAAAACTAGCCCGACCCTTTATCGCTTGCTTGGTATCTTCTTACCACTGATCACGACCAACTGTGCCGTATTGGGTGTTGCACTTCTCAACATCAATGAGAATCATAACTTCATCGAATCTATCATTTATGGTTTTGGTGCAGCCGTCGGTTTTTCACTTGTATTGATCCTTTTTGCTTCTATGCGTGAGCGTATCGCTGCGGCTGACGTGCCTGTTCCATTTAAAGGTGCATCGATTGCAATGATCACAGCGGGTTTAATGTCGCTTGCTTTCATGGGCTTTACAGGTTTGGTGAAGTAAACAATGAGTACGATTTTAATTGCGATCATCGCACTCGCTGTGCTTGCTGCGATTTTTGGCGCCATTCTTGGTTTTGCTTCTATTCGTTTTAAAGTTGAAGCGGATCCTATCGTGGATCAAATCGACGCGATTCTTCCACAAACACAATGTGGCCAATGTGGTTATCCAGGCTGTCGACCATACGCAGAAGCGATTGCGAATGGAGACAACATCAATAAGTGTCCTCCCGGCGGTCAAGCAACCATCGAAAAACTCGCAGACTTAATGGGTGTGGAACCTGAAGAGTCGGCACACGATCTAGACAGCAAAGTACCGACCGTTGCCTTCATTCACGAAGATATGTGTATCGGTTGTACTAAGTGTATTCAAGCTTGTCCTGTTGATGCGATTGTTGGTGGGACAAAAGCCGTTCACACGGTCATCAAAGACGAATGTACAGGCTGCGACTTGTGTGTCGCGCCATGTCCAACCGATTGTATTGAAATGATTCCTGTGGAAACCACCACAGATAGCTGGAAGTGGCAACTTAACGCCATCCCAGTGGTTAACATTACGGATGCTGCCAGCGATGCAGCGAACGTGAAAGATTCAATTAAGTAAGGTTTCGTATGTTGTCTTTGATTGAACAAATTCGTACTGGCTCGCTTTGGGACTTCCCAGGCGGTGTGCATCCGGCAGAAAACAAAAAACAATCCAATAAAGCCGACTTAGTGCGAGCATCCATTCCCGCTGAAATCATTCTTCCGCTGAAACAGCACATTGGTAAAGCGGGTAACTTATTGGTCTCTGTTGGTGAGCACGTTTTAAAAGGACAAGCTTTAACCCAATCAGAAACGGGGTTTACAGTACCTGTACATGCGCCAACTTCTGGCACAATCACTGCCATCGAGCCTCGAACGGTGGCTCACCCTTCTGGTTTGAGCGAATTGTGCGCCGTCATCACTCCTGACGGCCAAGATACTTGGTGTGAAAAGTCACCTATCGCTGACTACACTCAAGAATCCGCCGATGCACTCATCGACATTATTCGCCTTGCTGGCATTTCAGGGATGGGTGGTGCTGGCTTCCCTACTGCGAAAAAGATCCAATCGGGCATTGCTCGTACAGAAATCCTGATTGTGAATGCAGCAGAATGTGAACCGTACATCACGGCCGATGACAAACTGATGCAGGAGCATGCCGAAGAGCTTATCCAGGGTATCGAAATCGTCGAACACATCCTTAAGCCAAAACTGACGATCATTGGTATCGAAGATAACAAGCCAGATGCCATTAAAGCGCTGGAAAGCGCCGCTCTGAACAAGGACATTGTTATTCGAGTAATCCCGACGAAATACCCATCGGGCGGTGAAAAGCAGCTGATTAAGATTCTGACCAACAAGGAAGTTCCTAGCGGCTCTATCCCTGCAGATATTGGCATCTTGGTTCAAAACGTCGGTTCTTTATACTCAATTAAGCGCGCTATCATCGATGGCGAGCCAATGATCGAACGTGTCGTTACGTTAACAGGTAAAACCTTTAAACAGCCTCGAAACGTATGGGCGCTCTTGGGTACCCCAGTTCAAGCACTGCTCGACGAATTCGGGTACAAAGCCGATAAAAAACTTCAGCGTTTGATCATGGGCGGACCAATGATGGGCTTTACCCTGCCCCACTCACAGGTTCCTATCACCAAAACGGCGAACTGTATTTTAGCTCCGACTCGTCACGAGATTTCAGCTCATCAATACGAGATGGAATGTATACGTTGTGGTCAATGTGCGGAAGCTTGTCCTGCATCTCTACTGCCACAGCAGCTTCAATGGCATGCTAAGGCCGAAGAATATGACAAGCTAGAACAACTAAATCTAAAAGATTGTATCGAGTGTGGCGCTTGTGCGTTTGTTTGTCCAAGTGAAATTCCACTGGTGCAATATTACCGCCAAGCAAAAGCAGAAATTCGTACTCGAACTCAAGAAGCAGAAGCCGCAGAGCGTGCGAAACTGCGCTTCGAAGAGAAAAAAGCGCGTATGGAGCGCGAAAAAGCAGAACGTGAGAACCGCTTCAAGAAAGCCGCGGATGACCGTCGAAAAGAGATGAAATCAACCGGTGGTGATGATGCGATCGCCGCAGCCATTGCTCGTGTTAAAGCACAAAAATCGAACGAAGATAATAAAGCTGAGCCAGCAGTTAAACCTGCTGTCGCGGCTGCCATTGCCAAAGCAAAAGCGAAGCAAGCCGCAGCAGCAAAAGCTGGTGCAACTGAGCCTGACAACTCCGAAATGGCAAAACTGCGTGAAGAGCGCAAGCGTCTTGCTCGTGAACGTAAAACAGAAAAAGAACAAAGCGAAACCCCTGCTAACAACGCTGATGACAAAAAGTCCGCAGTTGCTGCAGCAATCGCGCGCGCGAAAGCGAAAAAAGCTCAGCAGGAAGAAAACGCATCTGAAGAGCCAGAAGATAAAAAAGCCGCAGTAGCCGCTGCTATTGCTCGTGCAAAAGCGCGCAAAGCACAACAAGAAACTGAATCGCAACCTGTTGAAGAAACAGCTTCTCAAGAGCCAGCCGAAGATCCGAAGAAAGCCGCAGTCGCTGCTGCTATTGCTCGTGCAAAAGCGCGTAAAGCGCAACAAGAGACTGAATCTCAACCTGTTGAAGAAACCGCTTCTCAAGAGCCAGCCGAAGATCCGAAGAAAGCCGCAGTTGCAGCCGCTATTGCTCGTGCAAAAGCGCGTAAAGCGCAACAAGAGACTGAATCTCAACCTGTTGAAGAAACCGCTTCTCAAGAGCCAGCCGAAGATCCGAAGAAAGCCGCGGTCGCTGCTGCGATTGCTCGTGCAAAAGCGCGAAAAGCTCAACAAGACGCGAATAAAAATAATACCGAGGAGAACGAGTAATGTCGTTTTTTATTGCCAGTTCACCGCATGCGCATAGTCGTCGCAGCACGCCTGACTTAATGAAATGGGTAGCCTTATGTGCTATCCCTGGCTTGGCAGCGCAAACGTACTACTTTGGTTGGGGCACATTAATCCAGCTGATTTTTGCTATCGCCGTTGCAGTATCACTTGAAGCACTCGTGATGATCTGTCGTAAACGCTCGCCAATGAGAGCGTTACGAGACAACAGTGCAATTGTCACCGCATGGCTACTCGCCGTTGCCATTCCACCTTGGTCTCCGTGGTGGATCATAGTTATTGGTTTAATTTTTGCGATTGTGATTGCCAAACACCTTTATGGTGGCATTGGACAGAATCTCTTCAACCCAGCAATGGTCGCCTACGTTGTACTTTTGATTTCCTTCCCGGTTCAAATGACCAGTTGGAGTGCACCAACACTGTTGATTCCAGACCATGTGAATTTCGCAGATACCCTCTCTTTGATTTTCACTGGTTTTGATTATGACGGTCTTTCATTGCAACAAGTTCGCGCTGGTGTTGATGGTGTAACAATGGCAACTCCACTGGATGCCTTTAAAACAGGTATTCACACGGGAGCAACCCCTAGTGAAGTGCTTTCACAGCCGATCTTTGGTGGCTTGGCTGGCATCGGCTGGCAGTGGGTGAACATAGCCTACCTGATTGGCGGCTTAGTGATGATCAAAAAACGCATCATTCAGTGGTACATTCCAGCAGGCTTCCTCGCGAGTTTGACTCTGTTTAGCCTTATTTTCACCGTTATCACGCCGGGAGAGACGGCTTCGCCAATCTTCCATCTGCTGTCAGGCGCAACCATGCTAGGTGCGTTCTTTATTGCGACAGATCCAGTATCGGCATCTACCACAGTAAAAGGCCGCCTTATTTTTGGTGCGCTAATCGGTGCTCTTGTCTTTATTATTCGTAGTTGGGGCGGCTTCCCTGATGGCGTCGCCTTTGCGGTTCTATTAGCCAACATGTGCGTTCCGCTTATCGACTACTACACCAAACCTAGAACTTACGGCCACTGAGGTAAACATGTTAACCGCAATTAGAAAAAATGGTCTGACACTGGCGATCTTTGCTTGCGCCACAACAGGTTTGGTCGCGTTGACTCAGTACTTAACCGAAGATCAAATCAAGCTTCAGGAACAAAAGCAGCTACTTTCAGTGCTTAATCAAGTAATTCCTAAAACGATGCACGACAACGCATTAACTCAATCATGCACGTTGGTGACGTCTCCAGAGCTTGGCACGATGCACGCAATGCCTACCTACATTGCCACCAAAAATGGCGAGCCAACAGCCATCGCCATTGAGTCGATTGCACCAGATGGCTATAACGGTGAAATCAAAGTCATCACAGGTATCGATAATCAAGGTAAGATTTTAGGTACGCGCGTACTTAGCCATCAAGAAACACCGGGGCTAGGCGATAAAATAGATCTTCGCGTTACCAGTTGGATTCTTGGCTTCACGGGTAAGCAAGTCACCGAAGATAATTGGAATTCTTGGAAAGTTCGTAAAGATGGTGGAGACTTTGATCAGTTTACTGGCGCTACCATTACGCCTCGAGCTGTCGTCAAAGCAGTCAGAAACACCGTAAACTACGTAAATCAATCTCGTGATGAGATTCTCAGCCAGCCACTAAACTGCGCAGGAGACAATCAATGAGCGAAAACAAACAATTGATGAAGAACGGCATGTGGAGCAACAACCCAGCATTGGTTCAGCTGCTCGGTTTATGTCCTCTACTCGCCGTTTCATCGACGATCACCAACGCGCTGGGTCTTGGTATTGCCACATTACTGGTACTAGTGGGGTCTAACGTAACGGTTTCACTGATCCGTAACTATGTTCCTAAAGAGATCCGAATTCCGGTTTTCGTTATGATCATTGCGTCACTCGTAACCTGCGTCCAGCTACTAATGAATGCTTACGCTTACGGATTGTACCTATCACTGGGTATCTTTATCCCGTTGATCGTAACCAACTGTATCATCATCGGTCGCGCCGAAGCTTACGCTTCAAAAAATGATGTGCTTCCTGCCGCATTGGACGGCTTATGGATGGGACTGGGCATGACCAGTGTGCTAGTTGTGTTGGGCTCAATGCGCGAGCTTATCGGCAACGGCACATTGTTTGACGGTGCAGACTTGCTATTGGGTGACTGGGCTGCAGCGCTGCGCATTCAAGTATTCCAATTTGATAGCAGCTTCTTATTAGCACTATTACCACCAGGTGCTTTCATCGGTGTAGGACTTTTGATTGCGTTGAAAAATGTTATCGACAGCTCAATTCAGGCTCGTCAGCCGAAAGAAGAAAAGCCGGCCATTGAGCGTGCTCGCGTAACTAACGCATAATATAAGAATTCTAAAATCAAGGCTCTACCACTCGTAGGGCCTTTTTCATAAACCGCAAAGACGGGTTTGGAAGTCAGCAATGAACAAAGAAAAAAGAATAGAAATTCTTGAACGATTAAGAGAAAACAACCCCAATCCTGAAACGGAACTGAACTGGAGCTCTCCATTTGAGTTACTCATCGCTGTGCTACTTTCAGCGCAAGCGACCGATGTCAGTGTCAACAAAGCCACTGATAAACTCTTCCCCGTTGCGAATACGCCACAAAGTATTCTCGATTTGGGTGTCGATGGTTTGAAGGAATACATCAAAACTATTGGCCTGTTTAACTCAAAAGCAGAAAACACCATCAAAACCTGTAAGATCTTATTAGAAAAACATAATGGCGAAGTGCCTGAAGATCGCGACGCTCTTGAAGCTCTTCCAGGAGTCGGCCGTAAGACCGCCAATGTCGTGCTCAACACCGCATTTGGTTGGCCAACCATTGCCGTCGATACGCACATTTATCGCGTTTCGAATCGTACTAAGTTTGCGATGGGAAAAACGGTAGATGATGTCGAACAAAAACTATTAAAAGTGGTACCAAAAGAGTTCAAACTCGATGTACACCACTGGTTAATTCTTCATGGTCGCTACACTTGTTTAGCGAGAAAGCCTCGCTGTGGAAGCTGCATTATTGAAGATTTGTGCGAATATAAAGAGAAAGTATACCCAGATAGTTAACGCTATCTGAAAACAGAAGCTAGGAGCTAAAAATGTCAAACGGTCGAATTCTACACACTATGCTTCGCGTAGGTGATCTAGACAAATCAATCAAATTTTATACTGAAGTCATGGGCATGCAGTTGCTTCGTACCAACGAAAACAAAGAGTACGAATACACACTTGCCTTTGTTGGTTACGGTGATGAATCCCAAGGTGCCGTGATTGAACTGACTTACAACTGGGGTAAGACAGAATATGACCTAGGCACAGCATTTGGTCATATTGCAATTGGCGTAGACGACATCTACGCAACATGTGATGCAATCAAAGCCGCAGGCGGTAACGTTACTCGCGAAGCGGGCCCAGTGAAAGGTGGTACAACACACATCGCCTTTGTAAAAGATCCTGATGGTTACATGATTGAGCTTATCCAGAACAAACAAGCTTCTGCGGGTCTAGAAGGCTAGAACATCTGATTCACTTGCATTGCAAGTCGAACCTCAATTACAGGCAGGTCTGCGATCTGCCTGTCCTTTTGTAAACAAACTACTTTACTTGATAATAATTATCGTTTAGATTCATCCCAAATTCGATACGTGGGACAACGATAATGATCAGTGAATGGGAAAAACACACACTCCTAGCCGATACTGCCCTGCAACTAGATGATCCTGTACGCAGCATTCTTCACTATCAACAAGCTTTAAGCTTAAGTGAAGACATTAGTGAATGCGTGGAAATTGAAGCAGACGAGCGCCTTTTGATTTCTGTAATCTCTTGTCACAACCTCGCGCAATTTTGGCGCTGGGCTGGTGATACCGAATACGAACTCAAATATCTTCAGCTGGCATCTGAAAAAGTGCTCACACTTATTCCCCAATGCCCAAACCAGAATTGCGCGAGCTTTATTGACTCCATCGGCTGTTGCACAAAAGCACTTATCGATTTTATGAAGCGTCATCCAAACCCAGCAATTGCGAAACAAGTAGAGAAGATCGATACCGCAACCAATTGCGAAGTGATCGCTAAGTTTCGTTTAAATTAATGAGCAAAGGTCGAAAATAAGCTGACCTCATCACTTGGAAATGACTCAACGAAAGCTATTCGACAGTAAGTAGATACTCACTAACATATACAAAGTAAGACTTGAGCGTTTTCGATGCTTTTACTTAATTTACAAGCTAACAACGTCAATGTACAAAAACGCCGGAGATTATTTCTCCGGCGTTTTATATGTAAGCATGCTTTACTACGGCCTAAACTTGAGTTCGACCTAAAGAGATGACTACACGACGGTTCTTGTCTTTACCAATCGGCGTGCCATTATCAGCAATAGGTCGGCGCTTGCCATAACCTTGCACTTGAATACGATCCTCTGGCAAACCCAGTGATTCAAAGTAAGTACGTAGAGACTCTGCTCGTCGCTCCGATAGGCTCTGGCTTTCGCTCTTACCATCGGTTGAATCAGTGTATGTCGCCACCAGCACGAGGTCGATATCTTGATTGTGACGCACATAATCAGCAATCTGAGCAAGACGCTTTTTAGACGCTTTCGTCAGTTGGTCACCCTGACGTTCGTAATGCAAAATCGTAAACGCAATATCTTCGAAACTGTACTTCAACAAATTAGCGATACAGTCACTAAACGCATTGTACTTACTTTGGAATAATACGGATGACAACGCGACTTCAATTCGTTGATCGCGACTTTGCCAATCTTGATAGCTGAATGTTGGGTAACGGCCTTTCTCTAATTCAGATAAAATACCCCAAGCAGTTTGCCCACCGACATACCCATCAAACTGTTTGAAAAACTTCAGATTCGTGATGCGGTCGGCATGCTCACCCGGTCGCCAAGGTGGTGGCATTGAGATCAAGCTGACATTGCGTGTTTCACCCATAGGGCGACGCATCTTAAGTTCAAAATCCAAATTGATTTTTTTACTCGCACGCGACGAAAACACCGCATCACCAAAGCTTGGAATTGGATGCACAAGCTGACATTCCAAAGGGGTATTTACCACCATTTCCCATTGTGATTGCTGCGGAGTAGCGACATAACGCTTGCCCATCACCGCGTAACTGTTTGCGCTAAGCAGTGAAAGCATGACACCACTGGTTATCAGCCATTTATTCATCTAGTACAATCTCTCAAACGGCAGTCTTTTGCCGTTAATTGGAATCATTAAAACTACAACGATTGTCATGCAAAAATCCCGCCAATGCTCTAACTTTCTTGGTGAGAGTATCAAAATGAACGATTCCAGCTCTAATTTCTCCCACAAATGCCGCTAAATCGTATCTATTTCCGAGTTAAATATGCACCTGCGTGATACCAAAATCGGTACTTGTGCTCTTTATCTCAAGCGCCGCGCGAGCTTATTGATTAGATGGAAAATAGAATTCCGTTTTTCTCCAAAATTGCGGTTTTTCTCATCGATATAATCTGCAATAATGCAGCCTTCGTCACACAAAAATAAGCCAACATGACAATAGAAAATGAAGCCCTAACCCTGAAAAAGCGTTTTCGTGGTTATTTCCCAGTGGTTGTTGACGTTGAGACCGCTGGTTTCAATGCTCAAACCGATGCACTTTTAGAAATCTGCGCCGTCACCCTTCGTATGGATGAAGAAGGCGTTCTGCATCCAGCCTCCACTATTCATTTTCATATTGAACCTTTTGAAGGCGCGAATTTAGAGAAAGAAGCGCTTGAGTTTAATGGTATTCGTGACCCTTTCAGCCCGTTACGCGGTGCAGTTTCTGAACAAGAAGCATTAAAAGAAATTTATAAGCTGATTCGTAAAGAACAAAAAGCATCTGATTGCTCACGTGCAATAATGGTTGCACATAACGCCGCTTTCGACTTAAGTTTTGTTAATGCAGCAAACGAACGCTGCAAGTTAAAAAGAGTCCCTTTTCATCCCTTTGCTACTTTTGACACCGCCACATTAAGCGGCCTTGCTTATGGTCAAACTGTTCTCGCTAAAGCATGCAAAACGGCAGGGATGGAATTCGACAATCGTGAAGCGCACTCTGCCCTTTACGATACACAAAAAACTGCAGAGTTATTCTGTGGCATCGTGAACAAATGGAAGGCCCTCGGCGGTTGGCCGCTTGTTAACGAAGAATAATAAGTAAACACAACATATTGGGAATAGTATGAATCCTGTCGTTATCTCAGTTTGCGTCATGCTCGTGTTAGCATTGATGCGTGTAAACGTGGTGGTCGCCCTCACGTTTAGTGCCATTGTTGGTGGCCTTGTTGCGGGAATGAGCTTAGGCGATACCGTAGCGGCCTTCGAAAGTGGCTTAGGTGGCGGTGCAACGATTGCACTTAGCTACGCTATGCTTGGCACATTCGCCGTTGCCATTTCTAAATCTGGTATCACTGACCTGCTCGCAAAAAGCGTGATTAAACGCCTAAACGGCAAAGAAAGTGCGGCATCGACTACTGGCCTTAAATACGCTGTATTAGTGGCGTTAGTGCTCGTAACCATGTCTTCTCAGAACGTAATTCCTGTTCATATCGCCTTTATTCCAATTTTGATTCCACCTCTTTTGGGCGTATTTGCGAAGCTTAAACTGGATCGTCGCTTAATTGCGTGTGTGCTGACTTTTGGTCTGATTACACCTTACATGGTGCTTCCTGTTGGTTTTGGCGGGATCTTCTTAAACAACATCTTGCTGAAGAACCTGCATGACAACGGTTTAGAGAACGTTGTCGCAAGCCAAGTACCAACCGCAATGTTGCTTCCTGGCGCGGGTATGATTTTTGGTTTGCTACTGGCCATTTTTGTTAGCTACCGAAAACCTCGTGAGTACAAAGAAACAGAACTGACTGTGGTTCACGAAACCGACCACAGCATTAACAAACAGCACATCCTAGTGGCTGCACTTGGTATTATTGCCGCGCTTGGTGTTCAGCTTTACACCGGCTCAATGATCATCGGTGCTCTTGCTGGTTTTATGGTGTTCACGTTTGGTGGCGTTATCGCGTGGAAAGAAACCCACGACGTATTCACCAAAGGCGTTCACATGATGGCGATGATCGGCTTTATCATGATCGCAGCCGCGGGTTTTGCAGCGGTAATGAAACAAACCGGTGGCGTAGAAACCCTAGTTCAGTCACTGTCTACAAGTATTGGTGACAACAAACCGCTTGCTGCGCTACTTATGCTGGTTGTTGGTCTATTGGTAACCATGGGTATTGGTTCTTCATTCTCGACGATTCCAATTCTTGCAACCATCTACGTTCCGCTTTCTTTGGCGTTTGGTTTCTCACCAATGGCAACGATCGCATTAGTAGGTACAGCTGCAGCGCTAGGTGATGCAGGTTCTCCAGCATCCGACTCAACATTGGGCCCAACTTCTGGCCTAAATGCTGACGGCCAGCACGAACACATTTGGGAAACGGTTGTTCCAACCTTCATCCACTACAATATCCCACTGATCATCTTCGGTTGGATCGCTGCAATGGTGCTTTAGTATCAAGTTTTCGAACAGAAAAGACTGATGCCTTTGCTAACAAAAAAACCGCTCGATATGAGCGGTTTTTTTAATTCAATCGAAAACGAAGCCACTATTGCGCTGGCATGTTTTCGATAATGCGTTCACGAATCAACTTAAGCGTTGGCTCGGTCGATAGGTAATCCACCTCAATTGGGAAATACGCATCGTTGATTTGCAGCACCAAACTAGGGTAAGAGTTAACACCCAAACTTTTCGCTAAACTCAGTTGGTCTTGGAATACACCTTCCAATAACGTGCCATCCATATCATTTTTAAACTGCTGCACATTCAAGCCAATCTCTTTCGCTAATTGAAGATGCGTTGCTTCTTCATGAGGTGGCATTGCACGTAGATAATAGGCGTGCTGAATCGCTTCGAGCATTTGCTCATACGAATCTTGGAATCCGGCGGCGATAACAGCGCGGCATGATTGATACGTACTTCTCACTGGTGTGCACAGTTTCCAGAAATCGTAGTTAAACTTGGTGCCTAGCTGAGTTTCGATTTGCTTCCAAATCCCTTCAAGCTTTTGTTGCATTTCTGGCGGCATTGGCAAATTAGTATCTGGTGCAAGCCCACCCACCACATACTCAAACTGAATCACACCTGGCAGTTGTTGTTTTAGTTTTTCGATGGTTGGTTTGTATCCCCAGCACCAACTGCACATAGGGTCATGTACGTAGTAAAGCGTTATGTTCATTCCACTAACCTAAAAAAGAAAAAGGAGCCAATGCGGCTCCTTCGTATTCTATCGCCAAATGTGAGTATTTACGAATTACTCAGCTTGACCTTCAGCGCGTGCTGCAGCTTCTTTGATTAGAGGCTGAAGTTCACCCTTCTGGAACATTTCCAGAATGATGTCACAACCACCAATTAGCTCACCTTCAACCCATAGCTGTGGGAACGTTGGCCATTGTGCGTATTTTGGTAGCTCAGCGCGGATGTCTGGGTTTTGTAGAATGTCTACGTAAGCGAACTTCTCGCCACATGCCATTAGCGCTTGTGATGCTTGAGAAGAGAAACCACAGCTTGGCAGTTTCGGTGAGCCTTTCATGTACAGCAGGATTGAGTTTTCAGAGATCTGCTGTTTGATTTTGTCGATAGTTTCCATCGCTTCCTCATTCATGGATGTGAACTTGTTTATTTGCCACATTCTACTCAATAACGACAGAATAAAAACCATGTAATTGATACGGTTTATACTGAGATGATTTAAAAGCAAAAAGTTTGACCGCTTACTACCACTTCGTTGGTAAGTGGACGAGCATGAACAACACTTAGCATCTCAAAATATTTTCATATCGGGGTTTTAATAAAGTAAAAACTTGCTAAAATACCTAGCAAGTCAGCCGTAAAGGCTACATAGCTATAAAAAACACTGGAAGCAATCGAAAGGTTAACCTTTCATATCAATGGAGAATCGAGTAATGGCATTTGAACTACCAGCTCTTCCTTACGCGAAAGACGCACTAGAACCACACATCTCAGCAGAGACTCTAGACTACCACCACGGTAAGCACCACAATACTTACGTTGTTAAGCTTAACGGTCTTATCCCTGGTACTGAGTTCGAAGGCAAAACTCTAGAAGAGATCATCAAGACTTCTACTGGTGGCGTATTCAACAACGCAGCGCAAATCTGGAACCACACGTTCTACTGGCACTGTCTTGCTCCAAACGCGGGCGGCGAACCAACTGGCGCAGTTGCAGACGCAATCAACGCAGCATTCGGTTCTTTCGAAGAATTCAAAGCGAAGTTCACTGACGCAGCAATCAACAACTTCGGTTCTTCATGGACTTGGCTAGTTAAGAAAGCTGACGGTTCTCTAGAAATCGTTAACACTTCTAACGCAGCAACGCCACTAACAGAAGAAGGTACTACTCCACTTCTAACTGTTGACCTATGGGAACACGCGTACTACATCGATTACCGCAACGTACGTCCTGATTACATGAACGGCTTCTGGGCTCTTGTAAACTGGGACTTCGTAGCTGAGAACCTAGCGAAGTAATTGACTTCCCCCTAGTTCAATTTAGTCTTATTTTAAAAGCTCGCTGAATCAGCGAGCTTTTTCTTTTCTCGCTTAAAAATACCCATTTAATCTCTTCTTTTTCCTAAAGTTCTTCTTTGATGCGCCGTTATAAAAGCATCTCAAGAGGAACATCATGCAAATTCATACGTTAGACAAAGCAGCAATTATCAACGAAATTCGGTTCGGCAACAGTATCAACTATGCTGTTCACGAAGGTCGTCGTGCCGATTTTTCGCTGATTTTGTCTATGTTCTCAAACGATGTTCGAGATGTCGTACCGGCTGAAGAAATTAAAGAAACGGCCACAAGCGACGAGATTCTTCGTCAACAGTTTGGGCTCTCTCAGCCTCAAGCTTTGCGCTCCGATAGCAGCAGCTACGAGCTCGCCGCATTACAAGCGAAACAATTCCATAATGCGGGTCTGCCATCTGCAAAGTTAAGCCACTACCTAAAACCAGACGCCCTAACCTACTTGCCAGAAGATACGTTCGATCTTCCTGAAGACGTTTATCATAATTTGTCAGGCCATGAGCGCCGCACTTTAGGTGAGCGCAACAAGAGCCTTATTCCTGACGCGGGCCTCTACAATCAGCTAGTGACGGCTCAACGTCAGTATCAGATCCAAGCTCAAGCATAGAGATCAGCTTTTCATCCAACAGCTTGCAGTATCAACACGTCAGAAATGTGACGCCTTACAAATTACCGCACAATAGTCCTTACTCGAAAGCGTTAGTTTGAAGCCTTTCACACTGAGCTCAACGATTTTCAACCATGCTGATAGCACAAACCACTGGTGTATTGTTTTTCACACATGGATACAGTGAAGGTGTTATGGATATTAAAGAGTCAATCATTCTCGTCACATCTGCGGGTTCGGTCATCGGAAGAACGTGCTCCAGCCATTTCGCTCATCTCGGAGCGACGTTGATCCTGTGTGACCAAAATTCAAGCGCCCTAAAGGCGAGCTATGATCAGATCCGCGCATTTACCGACAAAGTCTATGCAATGAATGTGTGTAGTGATAACCCCACATCTATAAACCTATTGTTTGATCAGATCGAATCGCAGCTAAGAGCAACGCCAGATGTTATCGTTAATTGTTGGACGAGCTCACCGATGCCAAGCCTAATGGCGCCAGAACCAATGAGTATCTATATCGACCACCTATCTTCCGCGGCACGTTTTCTCTATACCTACGGGCAAGTCGGCGCGGAACGATTTAGAGCGCGCAATAAAAAAGGTGTGATCGTGAATGTCATTTCGCACGATAACCACGAAGATCTGACTGGTGTTGAAAGCATGGCGGCTTTGGTGTCTGGCTTTACGCGCAGCTGGGCAAAAGAGCTCACCCCTTTCAATATCCGCGTCGGCGGCGTGATTCCCTCTGTCAGTCATACACGAGAGGATCTTGACGAAAGGCACTGGGCAGAGATCCAAGACGAACTGGTCCGTAACACAGCATACATCGTCTCAAATGAATACTTCAGTGGCCGAGTAGTTGCGACCGAAGTGTAAACATACACCATTGCTCTGTGTTTCCCGACTCCGATGTAAGCAACCTCCAGCTCCTAAACAAAAAAAGCCCCAGTCATTTGACTGGGGCTTTAACCTTTTCCCGATTAAAGTTTCGTGCTAGCGAAAACCTTACTCAAAGCGACTCTTAATTACGCGTCAGCCTTTTCTTTTTTAGCTTTAGGAGCAGATTTCGCTGCTTCTTGGTCTGCTTTCTTCTTGATTACTGTAGTACCTTCGAAAGTTTCACCTTCAACGAAAGCTTTACCGTAGTAAGAAGCTAGTAGAACGTCTTTTAGCTCGCTAATTAGAGGGTAGCGTGGGTTCGCACCAGTACATTGGTCATCGAACGCTTCAACCGCTAGCTCGTCTAGTTTCGCTACGAAGTCAGCTTCAGCAACACCTGCCGCTTGGATAGACATTGGGATGTCTAGGTTAACTTTTAGTTCATCCAACCATGCTAGTAGACGTTCAATCTTCTGAGCAGTGCGGTCACCAGCTTGGCTTAGGCCTAGGTGGTCTGCAACTTCAGCGTAACGACGACGTGCTTGTGGACGGTCGTATTGAGAGAACGCAGTTTGTTTAGTTGGGTTGTCGTTCGCGTTGTAACGTACCACGTTAGAGATAAGTAGTGCGTTAGCCAAACCATGTGGAATGTGGAACTCAGCACCTAGTTTGTGTGCCATTGAGTGACAAACACCTAGGAATGCGTTCGCAAACGCTACACCAGCGATAGTAGCTGCGTTGTGTACTTTCTCACGAGCGATTGGGTCGTTAGCACCGTTCGCGTAGCTTGATGGTAGGTATTCTTTTAGCATCTTAAGTGCTTGAAGAGCCTGACCGTCAGAGTATTCGTTCGCAAGAACAGATACATAAGCTTCTAGAGCGTGAGTTACTGCATCGTAACCACCGAACGCTGTTAGAGACTTAGGCATGTTCATTACTAGGTTCGCATCAACGATAGCCATGTTTGGCGTGATTTCGTAGTCAGCTAGTGGGTACTTAGCACCAGTCTTGTCGTCAGTAACAACTGCGAATGGAGTAACTTCTGAACCAGTACCTGAAGTTGTAGTGATACATACAAGCTCAGCTTTTTTACCCATTTTAGGGAACTTGTAGATACGTTTACGGATGTCCATAAAGCGCATTGCTAGTTCTTCAAAGTGAGTTTCTGGGTGCTCGTACATTACCCACATGATTTTCGCTGCATCCATTGGTGAACCACCACCTAGCGCTAGGATAACGTCAGGTTGGTAGCTAGCCATTTGAGCCGCACCTTTTTCTACTACAGATAGTGTTGGGTCAGCTTCAACATCGAAGAATGTTTGAACTTCCATGCCTTGAGCTTTCAGTAGGCTTACTACGTCATCTGCGTAACCGTTGTTGAATAGGAAACGGTCAGTTACTAGGAATGCGCGTTTCTTACCTTCTAGGTCGCCAAGTGCGATTGGAAGGCTACCACGACGGAAGTAGATTGACTTAGGTAGTTTATGCCACAACATGTTTTCAGCTCGCTTCGCTACAGTTTTCTTGTTGATTAGGTGCTTAGGACCTACGTTCTCAGAGATAGAGTTACCACCCCATGAGCCACAACCTAGAGTTAGAGAAGGTGCAACGTTGAAGTTGTACAAGTCACCGATACCACCGTGTGTAGTCGGGATGTTGATTAGGATACGAGCAGTCTTCATCTTGTCACCGAAGTAACGGATGCGGTCTGCATTCACGTCTTGGTTAGTGTATAGACCAGATGTGTGACCGATACCGCCGATCTCGACCATTGTTACTGCTTGAGCAACTGCATCTTCGAAGTTGTCAGCACGGAACATACCTAGAGTTGGAGACAGTTTCTCGTGAGCAAATGCGTCATCGTAAGATACTTTGCCTAGGCCTTCACCGATAAGCACTTTAGTATCTGCAGGAACTTTAACACCCGCCATTTCAGCGATAGCTGTAGCTGGTTGACCAACGATTTTCGCGTTTAGCGCGCCGTCGATTAGAAGCACTTTACGTACTTTGTCAGCATCTGTTTTAGATAGAACGTGAGCTTTATGAGAAGCAAAACGCTCTTTTACTTCGTCGTAAACTTCGTCAACTACGATTACAGCCTGCTCAGAAGCACATACTACGCCGTTATCGAAAGTTTTAGACATTAGTACAGAAGCAACTGCACGTTTGATGTCTGCTGTTTCATCGATAACTACAGGAACGTTACCAGCACCTACACCGATTGCTGGCTTACCAGAAGAGTAAGCTGCTTTAACCATGCCTGGACCACCAGTCGCAAGGATAAGCGCGATGTCATCGTGTTTCATTAGAGCGTTTGATAGCTCAACTGAAGGTTGGTCGATCCAACCGATGATGTCTTTTGGTGCACCTGCTGCTACTGCTGCATCTAGAACAAGTTTAGCTGCATCGTTAGTAGAGTTTTTCGCACGTGGGTGTGGTGAGAAGATGATACCGTTACGAGTCTTCAGAGAGATTAGAGATTTGAAGATCGCTGTAGATGTAGGGTTAGTTGTTGGTACGATACCGCAGATGATACCAACAGGTTCAGCGATAGTCATAGTACCTAGGTTGTCATCCTCTTCTAGGATGCCACACGTTTGTTCGTCTTTGTATTTGTTGTAGATAAACTCAGAAGCGAAGTGGTTCTTGATTACTTTATCTTCAACAATACCCATACCAGATTCTTCTACCGCTTGTTGCGCTAGAGGGATACGAGCTTGGTTAGCTGCAAGAGACGCTGCACGGAAGATTTTGTCTACTTGCTCTTGAGAGTAAGTAGCGAACTCTTCTTGCGCTTTCTTAACGCGAGCAATCATTGCATCTAGTTCAGCCATATTAGTTACAGGCATAGGGATTCTCCTAAAATTAACAAATATTAAAAACTTTTTATTAAGGCAATTGTCTTTCGTTTTTACTGTTTATCAGTCACTTAGAGAACAAACGTCTTAGTAAATTGCTTTCAGGACTGAGTATAATATTTCAGAGTGTGAAAAAAATTGACTTGGATCAGTTCTCACACTCGAAATACCACCAAAGTAGTGGTTAACCACAACAATTTAATGTAACTATTTGATAAACAAATAAATTAAACCAACTTATTTATTGCATAAAAAACAAGCAAACAGACAAAAAAATAAAAGAAACAACAACAACCTGTAAAAAAGTTTCATTTTTAGCCAACAAAATTACATGTAGGCCTAATTTTTTGTGCTACTGAGAGTATATCGAATCAAATACATCTCTCTACAAACCACCTTTGTTTTTATCAAAAATGTGCGAATGTTAACGTTTGTGTAAAACAGCACAATTTCACAGCAACATTCTATGTAACATTTCACTCTCAGATTAGATACATTTTATTAAAAAATTAGTTTTTCTCACAAATAGTGGGGTCAATACGTTAGTTTTTTTCATTTCTTCCTAATGCACTTTTGCCTTACATTTAGCGCCGAAAACCAATCTGGAATCTGGTAAGTAGATGTTCCAATAATTGCGCAGAAATTCGATAAGAACAAAGGTGACTACAGTTATCCATCCCTTTCTAACTGTAGTCACCTCCCACGAATTTACTTAGCAACAAAACCCGATAGATTGGTGTAAATTTACCCTTTCCGTTTTTCACTAATGTGAACATTTACGAGTACGCAATATGCAGACTTTAGAGCTAGCCATTTTCCTGCAGTTTTTCTTGGGGTTGGTTGCCGCCGTTAACCCTGTAGGCATCATGCCTGTTTTCGTGTCTTTAAGCGGACATATGACACCAGAAGAAAAGATCAAAACCGCGACAACAGCCAATGTGGCAGTGGCCGTGATCCTGATCATTTCCCTGCTTGCAGGTCAGTTACTGTTGGATATGTTCAGTATTTCACTGGATTCATTCCGAGTGGCGGGTGGCTTGCTGCTGTTAAGCATCGCCTTTTCGATGATGAGCGGTAAGCTCGGTGAGGATAAGCAGAACAAACAAGAAAAATCTGAGTACGTTAGCCGCGAACAGATCGGCGTTGTACCACTAGCGATGCCACTAATGGCTGGTCCTGGTGCAATCAGCTCAACAATCGTTTATGGCGCGCGTTACCCAAGTATGTTCGATACCGTGGGCATCGTTATCACGATTGGTCTATTTTGCCTTTGTTCTTGGTTGCTATTTCGTTCGGCACCTTTGATCGTTCGTTTCTTGGGTCAAACAGGCATCAACGTGATCACACGTATCATGGGTTTGATTCTTGGTGCGCTAGGCATCGAGTTTATTGCAAACGGCTTACGTAACTTGTTCCCTGGATTAGCCTGATTTTATTAATGACGTTATGATAGAGCGATTCAACAATGGATCGCTTTGTCATGACGACTCACTCTCTAAAAAATACACTTTACGTCACTATATTTGGCACCCACACCAAAGCCGGCCGTGCTTTTGATATCGCGCTTATTATTGCCATCATCAGCTCGTTAGCCGTTCTCGTTCTAGATTCCATTCCCTCGGTACGTGCCGAGTGGGCAAAAGAACTGAAGTACCTTGAATACACCTTCACCGGCCTGTTTACCATTGAGTACTTGCTACGTCTGTATTGCTCGCCAAAACCGGTGGCGTACGCAAAAAGTTTCTACGGTATTGTCGATCTGTTGGCGATCATCCCAACTTACTTAGTATTGTTCTTCCCATCCGCCTCTTTCATGGGCGTGATCAGAGCACTACGTGTGATGCGTATTTTTCGTATCTTGAAGTTGGTGAGGTACCTGCAAGAGTCCAACATTTTGTTGCGCTCATTACTAATGGCTCGCAGAAAGATCTTCATCTTCTTCACAACCGTCGCCATTTTAGTCACGATTTTCGGTTCATTGATTTTTATTGTTGAAGGGCCAGAAAACGGATTTACCAGTATTCCGAAAAGTATTTATTGGGCTATTGTGACCATAACCACCGTGGGATATGGAGATTTGGTTCCTCAAACTAACTTAGGTAAAGCGCTGGCATCTATAACCATGCTCTTGGGTTACTCGATTCTCGCGGTTCCGACAGGGATATTTACAGCTGAGCTACATCAAGAGATGCAATCCCACAAAGTACTGGTGAAGTGCCCTAATTGCTCTCAAGCTGGACATGACTCGGACGCTATCTACTGTAAACATTGTGGAAGCGAGTTGGCCGACCCGGACAAAAGAGTGGTTCGAGGTGAAGGTTAAAATAGAAGGTTAAAAAAAGAGCTCCTACTATATAGGAGCTCTTTTTACGAAGTTTTGTCGATTACGCTTTTTCAGAAAGGATAATACGAAGCGTACGACGCAGTGGCTCAGCAGCACCCCAAAGTAATTGGTCACCAACAGTGAACGCGTTTAGGAAATCATCACCCATTGCCATCTTGCGTAGACGACCAACAGGAACTGACATAGTGCCGGTGACCTTCGCTGGCGTTAGCTCTTGAGCCGTGATGTCACGATCGTTTGGAATCACCTTCACCCAGTCATTGTGAGTTGCAATGATTTCTTCGATTTCATCCATCGGCACATTTTGCTTAAGCTTAATAGTTAATGCTTGAGAGTGACAACGCATCGCACCGATACGCACACATGTACCATCGATAGGAACTGGAGAACCTTGTGAACCAAGGATCTTGTTCGCTTCAACACCCGCTTTCCACTCTTCTTTGCTCTGACCATTATCGCGCTTCACATCGATCCACGGGATCAACGAGCCAGCTAGTGGTACGCCGAACTTGTCTGTAGGGAATGACGCGCTGCGCATTGTGTCTGCAACTTTCTTGTCAATATCAAGAATTGAGCTTGCTGGATTTGCCAGTTCTGAACTTACTGCATCGTTGATAACGCCCATTTGAGAGATCAACTCACGCATGTTTTGCGCGCCAGCGCCAGAAGCGGCTTGGTAAGTCATCGCACTGGTCCATTCCACCAACCCTTTTTCAAACAGGCCACCAAGACCCATCAGCATCAGGCTAACGGTACAGTTACCACCTACAAAGGTGTTCGTGCCGCCATGAATACCATGTTGAATTTGTTTTAGGTTCACAGGGTCTAGCGTGATGATCGAATCTTCCGCCATACGCAGCGTTGAAGCAGCATCAATCCAGTAACCTTTCCAGCCTGCTTGACGAAGTGCTGGGTACACTTTTTCAGTGTAGCTGCCACCTTGACACGTAATGATCGCATCAAGCTGTTTTAAACTTTCGATATCAAAGGCATCTTGAAGCATACCTGCATCTTTTCCTAGATTAGGCGCAGGGATACCTACTTGAGAAGTGCTGTAGAAAACTGGTTCAATCAAGTCAAAGTCTTTTTCTTCGACCATACGCTGCATTAGAACCGAACCGACCATGCCGCGCCAACCAACTAAACCTACTCTCATCGCATAACTCTCCATGTAATAAATTAAACCTACCCCATAGTTCATTTTTCGCAGAAAAATCTCAAGCCCTAATTTGTAAATGAGGTCAATTTTTACCCTTTTACCGAGAAAATTCACGTTAGCCGTAATTTCGAACTATTTCTGCTGCCTTTACTCCTCGATTAACAAGTAGGGAAATCCCCTACTCCGAGCGTATTGGTCTTACCACTCAGTGAGAAAACAACAACTGAAGCACAATAAATTCACATCACACAACATTTAAATACATAGATTTTAAAGTTAATTGGCAGTTAATTTTACAAGCAAACGTTTTAGCCGACGAACATCAAGATAAAACACCAAATATTCGAAATATAATTTTTGTTAATGTATGTTATGCGCCATTACAACAAGGAGCGCCTTCCTCTATTGCTCCAAGATTGACAGAGGCACATATGAAGCAAGTTACAACACGCCTTCCTAGCTTGATACAGGTATTTATCTCGCTAGGTTTATTTCTACTTCTGGCATTTTCCTTTACTGCCAAGCTAGACCTACCAATTCAGCTCGCGCTGTACATCGGCTGGTTTATCATCATGCTATTAGGTCTTAAACTTGGTCATCAGTACAAAGACTTAGAAAAAGCCGCGCTAAACGGTATTTCTAATGGTCTGGGTGCAGTATTGATTCTCCTTGCCGTTGGTGCACTTGTCGGCACTTGGATTTCAGGCGGAATCGTACCAACCATCATCTACTACGGTCTTAAAGCCATCCACCCTTCTATCTTTTTGCTAGCAACAATGATCATCTGTTCATTGACTGCGTTGGCAACCGGCACATCTTGGGGTGCAGCAGGTACCGCAGGTATCGCAATGATGGGGATTGGCCAAGGTCTTGGCGTTCCTGCCCCAATTACAGCGGGTGCAGTACTTTCAGGTTGTTACTTCGGTGACAAGATGTCGCCTCTATCAGATTCAGTGATTCTTGCTTCATCAATGTCTAACGTTGAAGTGATGGAGCACATCAAAGGCATGCTGCCTATCGCGCTGATCAGCTACGTGATCACTGGCATTATGTTTACTGCTTTTGGTTTCCACTACGCAGGTCAAATAGACATGAGCCAAGTGGACTCAGTGATTAAAGCGATGGAACAGCAGTTCTACATCACGCCTTACTCATTTGTTCCTGTGATCATCGTATTGTCACTTCTAGCAATGCGTATGCCTTCATTCCCAGTGATCAGTTTTGGTTCTCTGCTAGGTATTATTTGGGCAGTAATGATTCAAGATGTGGACTTCCTGACTGCGTTCAACACTGCTTGGGCTCCGTTTGCAATCTCATCTGGCGTAGATTTCATCGACTCGATTCTTAACCGTGGCGGCATGTCTTCAATGCTTGGTTCGGTAGCGGTTATTGTGTTCGGCCTTGGTTTTGGTGGCCTGCTAGACAAAGTGGGCGTGCTTGAAACTATCGCGAAACTGTTTGAAAAACGCGTTCAAAGTGCAGGTTCACTGGCAACAAGCACAATTGGTACGGCCTTTATGGGTAACGTGTTTGGTTCGGCGATGTACGTTTCACTTATCCTGACACCAAAAATCTGTGCGAAGAATTACGACCGTCTAGGCTACAAACGTAAGAACTTATCTCGTAACGCAGAATTTGGCGGCACGCTAACATCAGGCATGGTTCCTTGGAGTGACAACGGTATCTACATGGCTAGTATTTTGGGTGTTGCTACGCTGTCTTACGCCCCATTCATGTGGCTAAGCTTTGTATGTATTATTGTGACTATCTTCACGTCTTACATGGGTTGGTTTGTTGATAAATGCGAACCAACAGCAGAAGCAGTTGAACAAACTGAAGGCAAATTAAAGCAGCAAACGGCTTAACTTCACAGCGTTAGGAAGAACCTCCCTTCCGAATGAAAGACAAAAAAAGAGCGCATTAGCGCTCTTTTTTGTATCTAAACTACACGTTAGCTTTGTTTTACTTTTGTTTTCACCGCCGCTCGCTTGCCAAGCACATAACCTAAACCAAGCGGAGCGAAGAATATCGCAGCAATGAACAGAATAAAGTAGACAATTGTGCTCTTCACTAATTCTATCAACTTGGTCATGGCGAGATTCACAACCTCTTGAGACACTCTATCCATATCCTGAGCAAACTTCTCTCGCTCATGAGTGATGATCAGAGCGATCTCTTGGCGCTCTCTTGCCACCATTTCTTCTAATGCTTGTCGCTCTTCACCTAACTGAGACAAACGCGCTTCGGTTTTTTGGTCAATGTCGTCCACTAAAGGCTGCAGTTCAACCGCCATTTGTTCAGCCAAATAACGCATATACTCAGGGTTGTTATCGATGAAATCTCTCATTGAGTCAGCAGTCACTTGCAGACTGTTCAAAGCGGCATTAACCTTCTCAATACTTGCCGAACTGTTCAACGCTAATAACTGCGCCTTCCAAGTCATGATCTTTGGCGTTTGTTCAGAGACCAAACTCAATCTATCGGATACATCTCCCAATGCTTCCGGCATCGTACCCAACGTTGTTACCGCGTCTTCCTCACTGATTTGATTGGCTTCTAACCAAGCACGGTAAGCTGGCGTTCTAATCATGCTTAAATCAGCGAACGGATACTGTTTAACAAAGTCAGCAACAAAGAGCTTCGTTTTATCGTAAACCTCTTTTTTCAACAGTGATTGAGCTAGCTGGTCTACCTCGTTGGCTAAGTGTGCCGAAACTTGTTTGGCTTCATCCGTAGCAAAAATGTCACGGCCAGCGCCCGTTGCATAAAACTGGTTCATTTGATGAGTGAACACCCACGTATCAATCAATGCAGCCATTGGTGAGACTTGATATGCTGCAGCTTGCAAGCCTTCTTCTGCATTGATCTTCCACAGCAGGACGTAAGACTGGTTCACTTTATCATTGGGATCATACTGCTCTTGAAGCACATCGGCGGCTTGCTCAACTTGAGCAAAAAATTGAAGTGCATATTCGCGCGTTAAAATGCGCATATTAAGCTCTTGCTTAGTGAGAGGAACGGTCTGGCTGTCAATTTTCACTTCTAACAGGGAACACCCTGAAAGAGTGGTAACCAACCACAAAACCATTAGTGACGATAATCGACGAATGGACATGAAGCTACCTTTATCAAATTGTATAGAACATGAATTAAGCGGGACCCAAGTGTAGGTTCGAACGCGCCTTTAATACCTCAACCGCCAACATTTTAAGTCAGAGGAATATCAATCTGTTAGCACTTCTCGTATCTTTTCACTGTTGAGAACTTTCTCTGCGAAAAGTGTTGTTTGTTGTAATACGTCCCTTAATTGACAGAGCTTATTATCCGGTACCTCTTTGCCCTGTTTTATCAATAATTCTATCTCACCTGAGATGTAATGAAGGGGCATTGCACCTAAACTTCCTGACACCCCTTTCAGGCTGTGCGCCGCGCGCTGTGCGTTGTCTATATCTTCGTTTAGAAGTTTATGTAATTTAGAACCATCTTCAGCATGATCTTGAATAAAGACCTCGAGCAACATTCGGACAGCGCCTTCATCGCCAGAAAGCGAATCCAGCATTCTGTTTATATCGATAAACGGTTCTTGCGGAGCCAGCAATTCTTGTCGCGAATCAGGGGCTAGCTCTTGCGTTTTATTCGCTTGAGCATCACTTGCCAACTCACGCGCTTTGTTCTCGTGTTCTAAAGAACTGGATGCGTTTTCAGTTTGAGAAACGGCAGGCTCTGATGAACTTGAATTCGCCACCGCATTTTTAGAGAAGACAGCCCATGAGACCAACGCCAACAGACAACCGCTCACGACAATGAGCCAAAAGATAAAAGAAACCAGTTTTTGTTCGAGCGTAGCCTTCATCGACACCAACTGATTAGGAAAATCTGGCTTTAATAACTGATTCGCCAAATAACTGCCCTGCGCATTCGCCGCAAGAACACTTGAGGTTTGTGCGAGTCGACGTTGAAATGCAGAACGCTCCCCTGTCGACAGTGAATCCGATTCGATGAACAGTAAATCCAGTTCGCGATAGGTATCCGTATTGGTGTTGGAGTCGCTAAAAATCGATTCAAGAACTAAGGCTCCCAAGCGGTAATACATGTTTTCAATTTGCTGCGAGTTGTTTTCCGCACCTCGGCTGGTGTGCAGTTGCTCCGCCAACGATACCAACTCACCATCACTACCAATAAAAGCGCGTGCACTTTCCAAAAATCGGTCAGTTGAATAAAGCAATTGCGTGACGTCTGGCCCATTCGCATCAGAGACTTCACTTTCTAATTGAAGACGAACCGCGTACACAAGCTGAAGTTTGAGTGAGACTTGATCGACATGCTTAACTCGATACGGCAACTCAAAATTAAAGAAGTTACGTACTTCCTCAACTTTGCTGCCGAGTTCATTCAATGTGGAAAGCGTTTGCATCGTCTGCTTTGCTTGAAACCAAAGAGTTGCAGAAAATACACACCACAAAATGAATAAGAACCAAATAATCCGCTTAATCCCTGCTCTTAATTGATGCAACGCTCAGTCCTCATATAATCCATTAATTACAAGCATATACCATGTTCTGAGCTCTGGCTGTGCTTGCTTCACATAAAAAAAGAGAGCCTAGGGCTCTCTTCATAAGAATTAGTTACGACTTAACTGATCTTTCAAGTTTGGCGGTGTCCCTTTGATCGTCAGCGTATCTGTTTCTGGATCGTAGAAAATACGCTCGCCCAATAACAAGCTGTCAAAGCTGATATTTAAACCACCACCGGCACCCACATATTTAGTCAGCTTACGAACCGTTGAGCGATCACCAGGGAATGATTCTTCAAGCTCGTAACCTTGCTCTTTGGTGAAGTCCATAAAGCTCGTACCATCTTGGCTTGGCGGTAACTCACCAGAAAGTTCAGAAATTTGAACCTCTTCACCAGATTTGATCTGCTCGTTACAGTAGTTATAAACCTGCTTTTTGTACTCGTTAACTTCTTGCTTTTCCAACTTAGAATCCGCACAGAAGTCATCCACCGCTTGCATCAACACAAGGTTTTGCTGTTTCGTGTCTAACCCAATATCGGCTTGCAGAAAATCAAGGAAGAAGTCAGCGACTTTACGACCAACACGCCCTTTGATGTATTGTAGGTAACGGTTAGATTCTTTATCCGTCTCGTAACTCGAAAGGTCAATGCGCGCCGCGATGTCCATCTTCGTGATATCGAGGTAGTCCGTCGCGCTGATGTCCAAACCCTCAGTCACTTTAAGGCTTTGGTTCATCGGCAAGATACCAATGAAAAGATAATCTGTTGCTAAACTTTGGTACTCAGCAAAAACCAAAATGCCTTCATCCGCAAATGGGTACTTAATCAGTTCTTCTTTCAGGCGATTTGCACTAATTTGTGAGAAGTCGTAAAAATCTCGCTCTCCTTTGCGCATTTCTTGAAGCCAAAATTGAAATTCGCTGTCTGACTGGAAAGAGCCAAAACCTTTACCAGCTTTAGAATGGAATACTCGATGGAGCTCTGCGACGAGATTTTCAGTTGAAGCATCGTTTTCTAGTGATGCTGGACGAAGTTTAACAATCAGTTCGTCCTGATCGTTTTTGCACAGTTGATGCAGAATAACGTTTGAAAGATGAAGGCTCATAGTGATTTTATCTTGCTACAAGGTTTTAGTTGAAGGGCATTGTAGGTTATCATAAGCCGCTTTTACTATCATTATTAGAGTCTTTATGCCGATTACATCTAAATATACTGACGAACAAGTAGAGAAAATTCTTGCTGAAGTCGCTTTGGTTCTTGAAAAACATGCCGCTTCTCCTGAATTGACGCTAATGATTGCCGGAAATATCGCAACGAATGTCTTAAATCAACGTGTTGCAGCTTCACAACGCAAACTGATTGCTGAAAAGTTTGCTCAGGCGCTGATGTCTTCATTAGAAACACCAAAAACACATTAATAACGGATAAATAGAACACATACATGGTAGACAGCGGAAACTCATACGGCGAACGTGTATCTCGACTGGTTGGTTGGGGTCATTGGTTTGCATTCTTCAACATCGTAGCTTCGATGTTGATAGGCACACGCTACATTGTTCAGTCGCCTTGGCCCGAGACGTTGCTGGGTCAGTTCTATCTTGCGGTTTCGTGGGTTGGCCATTTTGGCTTCCTTGTTTTCGCTCTCTACTTATTGGTTCTGTTCCCGTTGACGTTTGTCCTGCCATCACGGAAGTTATTTCGTTTGGTGGCAGTGATCTTTACCACTGTTGGACAAACAATCTTATTGATTGATACCCAGGCATATCAATCCATAAACCTGCACCTAACCCCTGTGGTTTGGGAGCTGTTATTCAGCGATGATAAAAGTGCGTTAAGCTCGGATCTACAACACCTGTTTGTTGTGATGCCGCTGATATTCCTTGTTCAGCTCGCCTTATCAGAATGGGTTTGGCGTAAACAACGCAAACTGTCTCACAAACACGTTGGTCGTCCACTGGCTGCCGTGTTCTTTTTGAGCTTTATGACCAGCCATTTGGTCTACATTTGGGCAGATGCCTATTTCTATAATCCGATCACGAGCCAACGCTCAAACTTCCCGCTTTCTTACCCAATGACAGCGAAAAGCTTTATGGAAAAACATGGTCTGCTTGACCGTGAAGAGTACCTAAAACGCTTAGCGGAGAATGAAAATAACGTTGAGCTGGTGAACTACCCACTAGAAAAACTTGAATTCAACCGCCGTGTAAACAAGTTGAACGTATTGATGATCAGCGTAAATAACCTGCGAGCAGACGCGCTGAATCAAGAAGAAATGCCAAACCTCTACGAGTTTGCACAACAAAACCAAAACTTCCGTAAACACTACAGCTCAAGCAATGACACCTACGGTGCATTTGGCTTGTTCTATGGTTTACCAACGAGCTACGCCTCTAGCATCAAGGCACAAGGTGCCTCGCCTGTACTTCTTGATGTACTTAAAGATCAAGGCTACACCTTCGGTTTGTTTAGCGGCAGCGGTTTTGAAGATGACCTTTATTCAGAAATCGTCTTCCGAGGCGTAAACCTAGCTGAAAAACTGGATGGTACTCAAGCCCATACCGACAAACAATCTATCGCCGATTGGAACATGTGGCTAACGGAAAAAGCGAACCAGCCTTGGTTCAGCTACATCGAAGTTACTACGGTAGATAATTTTGAATCTATCCCGTCGAACTCGAAAGAAGATATGTCGGCGAGTGAACGCTTCAAAAATGCTTATGAGTTTGCAGTGAAATCGGCG
The DNA here is from genome assembly GCF_043103065.1 of Vibrio sp. YQ_11. Lineage (NCBI taxonomy): Bacteria > Pseudomonadati > Pseudomonadota > Gammaproteobacteria > Vibrionales > Vibrionaceae > Vibrio > Vibrio sp. YQ_11. The sequence goes on from NZ_JBICJM010000010.1 coordinate 173,845, forward strand.
GATGACAAAGTCGGCGGTATTATCAAAACACTTGAAGACGCTCAATTACTGGCAAACACCGTTGTTATCGTCACTTCCAACCATGGCAGTGAGTTTAACGAAACCAATACCAATAGCTGGGGCGCAAACAGTAACTACAGTCGTTACCAATTGCAGGTGCCTATGGTAATCCATTGGCCTGGTATGATGGCTGGTGAGTTTAATCACAGCACGAGCCATTTAGACCTTTCAGTTACGCTACTGCAAGATATGCTTGGTGTATCGTCCAATCCATACGATTACAGCAGTGGTCGTAACTTATTTGACGAAAGCCGTCGCCGTTGGATTCTTGCTGGTGATACTCGAGAACTTGCTCTCATCACAAATAACCAAACTACCGTGATCGATAAGTTCGGGAACTACAAGCTATACGATGAGAACTACAAGCGCATGCGTGATGAAACGCCTAAACTGCCGGTTCTTATGCAAGGCTTAACCGAGTTACAGCGTTTTTACTCTAAAAGTGAATAGTTGAACACTCAAAGTTGATAGAAAAGCTCTCCAAATGGAGGGCTTTTTGTTTGTTTAAGCAACAAACAACACAAAATCGAACAGGAAACACTCAAACGAATAATTTAGGGGTTTACAAGGTTTTCAAAGCCTTATATTATTCGCGTCAACAACGGAGAGATGGCTGAGTGGTTGAAAGCACCGGTCTTGAAAACCGGCATACGTTAATAGCGTATCTAGGGTTCAAATCCCTATCTCTCCGCCACATTTAGAAAAAGCCCGCTAAGAAATTAGTGGGCTTTTTCGTATATTCAGATTTGAAAGGACTTGGACAAATCCCTCCTTGAATACAAGCCCAACACTCCGCCACATTTAGCAAAAGACCACTAATACGTTAGTGATCTTTGTTCTGCCTAATTGCCTTCTTCAACTATCAAGAGGCAAAGACTTCTGTCGCCGCTTTTATTAACTGCATGTGAATAGGTACAAGGTCTGCGTGGTTTGTTCTATATCCACCACCCACAACGGCGGCAACAGGAATCCCTCTGTTTTTCATCAGTTGAAAAAGAAACCGATCACGCTCAAAAATTGCTTGAGTCGATACGTCAAAGTAACCAAGCTCATCATCTTGATGAATATCTACCCCAGCGTCGTAAATCACCATATCTGGACGATGGAGATTCAACGCCATCTCGACCACCTCTTTAAACGTCATCAAAAATGTTTCATCGTCTGTTCCTTTTGCTAACGGAACATCCAAATCAGACTGTGGTTTTCTCGCAGGAAAGTTTTTATCGCAATGAAAAGAGAGCGTCACGATGTCCGGCTCTTCTTGGCACAAGGTGGCGGTTCCATCACCATGATGAACATCACTATCAATAATTAAAATCTTATCAACGCACTCGTTATCCAACATATGTTTAGCCGCAATCACTAAATCGTTGAACAAACAGAATCCGCTACCAAAATCTTTGTGAGCATGGTGATAACCACCACTTAAGTGCAGTGCGATACCGTGCTCAAGCGCTTTTTCGGCTGTCAGAAGTGTACCAGCCGCTGACGTCAGTGTTCGAGTGATCAGAGCTTCACTCCAAGGAAAGCCGATTCGACGCATTTTAGCGACTGGCATATTTCCTTGTACCAGTAAGTCAACATAGTCCGCATCATGCACGCGCTTGATCGCTTCAATTGACAGCGCTTGTGGTTCAAAAAACTGCACCCACTCAGCTTGCACACCGCGACGTACCTCTTCATAGAGATATTGATACTTCATGATTGGGTAACGATGCCCTACAGGCAATTCAAGTTTTGAGTATATAGGGTGGTATATCAGTGGCAACATGAGACATTCTTTTCATACAACGTTGTGAAATATTACCAACTACAAAGGTTGAATAGAAATTAATTTAATTGATAATGATTTTCATTAAAATTAAATTTCATACTCCAACGATGAAGAAAACGACATTTACGGTCCTAGGCGCTTTGTTTGGTTCCTTCTGTGCTATTTCTGTATTTATATCCATGTTGTTTAGTGCATGGTGGTTAGTTGATTTTGTCGCACTCAGCTAACACAATAGTTCGATAACGAGTCTTACCAGAGAGTTAAAAATGGCCCATAGTGTTTTTATCACAGGCGCAAATCGTGGTATTGGTTTGAGTCTGACAGAGCTTTATCTTGAACGCGGGTGGAACGTCCACGCTACTAGCCGTAACGTCACAGACAGTGACGAACTACAAGCTTTGAGCTCACGTTACTCCTCTTTGAGCTTGCATGAACTGGATGTTACTGATTACGCAAAAATCGCGTTACTTGCTCAGAGCCTGCCACCTATCGACCTTTTGATTAACAACGCTGGTTACTACGGCCCTAAAGGTTATGGATTTGGAAACACCGATGTGGATGAATGGCGTAAAGTACTTGAGATTAATACGATAGCGCCACTTAAACTGGTCGAAACGCTCTATCCACAACTGCAACAAGGACAGTTGAAAAAAATCGCCTGCATCTCTTCAAAAGTCGGGAGTATGACGGAGAATACATCGGGTGGCGGCTATATTTATCGCTCGTCAAAGGCGGCACTCAATTCCGTAGTCAAAAGCTTAAGCAATGACTTAACGCCTGACGGTTTTACTGTCCTTGCTTTGCACCCTGGTTGGGTACGCACCACAATGGGTGGGCCAAATGCACTTATAGATGCAGAGACATCAGCTCAAGGGCTGGCACAAGTTATTGACCAAAGCACCGTTGAACACTCTGGTCAATTCATCAATTACGACGGAACTTCGCTTCCTTGGTAAGTATTTTATAAAAAGATGAGAGGTAGGTTAGCTTTATGCTTTCTACTTCTCTGACAACCTTGAATTTCTGCGTTTCCTTTCCAGACTTAGTAAGGCTATCAAACAAATAAGGAGAGTGAGCATGGCTGCAGATAGAGATCTGGTGAATTTTAGTGAAGATCACGAACTCAACTACTGCTTAAGAAGCGCAGGAAAACGTCAAACACAAGCGAATCGCGATGCGTTGGTCGATTTAGGTAAGCAAGTCAAACAAGTCTCAGGCAAACGAGTTCTTACGCAAGATGATGTAAGAGGTGCCATTCAAAATCACGGAGATCTGTTTGAGTAACACCACCACAAACAACAAGCAAAAGCGGCGCTCTCATGCGCCGCTTTTGTTTAAGAGCTCTTTCGCTTGGAGGCTCCCGCTTTCGATGCCCCACTCTTTGGGTAGCTTCGCTTTTTACGCTTGAACGCCGGACGTTCGACTTTAGGTAAGTGGCGCAGAGAATCCGGTATTGGCCCTGATTTTACTTGGCTCATCAACCCATCAATACGCTGCTCAAGTGCCTGCATGAAAGGTTGATAAGCTTGATTTCTTTCTGCCATCCCCTGAAGTTGGTGCTCCCAATGAGCGGTCATATCAGGATACGTCGCATCTTGTGGTAATGCGTTGATTAACCCTCGTCCAGCTTGCGAACTGAGTATGGATTTACCTTGCCTTGTCAATAACTGACGCTTAAAGAGCGTATCCAAAATACCCGCACGAGTCGCTTCCGTACCTAATCCATCTGTGTCGCGCAGAATTTTTTTCAACTCTTTATCGGCAACATAACGAGCAATTCCCGTCATCGCTTGCAGCAGAGTGGCTTCAGTAAAGTGTTTTGGTGGCTCAGTTTTTCGGTCTTTAATTTCACCTTCACGACATGTTGACACCGTGCCTTCACTTAACGGTGGCACCGCATCAATACCTTCGTCTTCTTTATCCGTTTTTCCCATCAGTGCTTTCCACCCCGGCGAAACAAGTTGACGGCCTTTAGCGATGAAAATGCCACCAGCGATGTCGAATACCAATTTCGCTTCGGCATAGACAGCCGCAGGATAAAACTGCATTAAATATTGGCGCGCAATGAGCTGATACACTTTCATTTCGTTGCCAGACAGTGCATTAACGTTGGCTTGCTTAGGCGTTGGAATGATGGCGTGGTGAGCATCGACTTTTTTGTCATTCCACGCTTTCGATTTAATCGATAAATCGGCACCCTTCACTGCGCTTTGCAGTTCTTTGGCGTTGTTTGCAATAGCGGATGTAACCGTTCCAGCTTGAGAATAATGCTCCAACGGCAAGTAGCGACAATCAGAACGCGGATAAGTGATCAGTTTGTGCTTTTCGTATAGTGCCTGACAAGTATCTAGCACTTGCTGCGCACTCATGCCATAACGCTTTGCTGCATCAATCTGCAAAGCAGATAATGAATATGGCAATGGTGCAGATTGCTTGGTTTGCTTCTGCTCTGATTCCTTCACTATCGCTGGCTGGTTCGCGATCCGATTAGCGACGTTTTCGACTAACTTGCGATTTAATACTCGCCCTTCTTCATCCTGCCATGGTTTGCAAGCCTCACTGGGTTTCCAGCGTGCGCGAATATCAAACGCCCCATTTTGGTCTTGATACGGGATCAATGCGTGCAGCGTGAAGTAATCTTTCGGAACAAAGTTTTCAATTTCTTCATCTCGACGGACGACAAGCCCTAGAACCGGAGTTTGCACACGCCCAACCGAGAGCACACCTTGGTAGCCAGCCTTTTGTCCCAGCAAGGTATAAGCGCGAGACATATTCATTCCATACAACCAATCCGCCCGTGAGCGCGCGAGAGCGGAAACAGACAGAGGAATAAAATCACGATTACTGCGCATTGAGTTTAGTGCGCGCTTCACCGCAGGTAAGTTCAAGTCAGAAATCAGCAAACGCTGTGTCGCTTCTTTCTTAGTTTTGGAAAGCTTGCAGTAGTCGAGAACCTCATCAACTAACAACTGCCCTTCACGGTCTGGGTCTCCCGCATGAATCACTTCGGTTGCTTCTTTGAGCAATTTACGAATCACGGTTAACTGCTTACTGGCACTTTTTCTCGGTCTAAGTTGCCATTGCTGAGGAACAATCGGCAGATCGGCCATGTTCCATTTTTTGTAGCGTTCATCGTAAGCGTCTGGCTCAACTTGCTCTAGCAAATGACCAATACACCACGTCACCACATCACCATTTCCACAACGGATAAAGCCTTGGTCTTTCTTTTGGGGATTAGGTAAAGCCGCCGCAATAGCACGACCTAGACTGGGTTTTTCAGCAATAAACAGACGAGACATAAGGATTTGGAAATCAAAATAATTAGGGCCACATTATCGAATGTAGCCCTAAGAAATCAAGGAAAAACTGTATAAATGAACAGTAAGCGTTATCTAGATATGTATTTATTGAAATTCAACAAACTTAGACAAATCGCGCTCTGGCACTTTCATTGGAGTACAACCTGGTGTGCCAAGGTATAGAAATCCAACAATTTCATCCTCACCTTCTAGGCCAAATGCTTGATGTACCTCAGGGTGGAACATCCATTTACCTGAACGCCAAAAACCTTGAAAACCTTGCGCAACCGCCGCCATCTGCATTGCTTGAACAGCGCAACCTGCAGAAAGATATTGTTCCAATGCAGGGACTTTTTCATGCTCGGTTACTTTCGCGATCACGGTAATGACCATTGGGGCACGAAACGGCGCATTTTTCACTTTTTCGATCACGGCTTCATCACTATGGTCTGCAATCGCGGCTTTCACCAAAATATCTGATAGCTTCTTCAAACCATCACCTTGAGCAATCACAAAACGCCAAGGGGTTAAGCCCGCATGGTCAGGAGCACGAAGACCTGCGCGAATAATATTCTCCAACGCTTTGCCCTCTGGTGCTGGCGCAGATAATTTGGCGATAGAGCGACGGTTAAGCAAAAGATCGAGAGCTTCCATGAGCGAGTCCTTATTGAATCTAACTGTTATTTTCTTTGCTGCTCACTTTAGCATAATCCTCTCACTCGAATAACAATCTGTTTTTTAGGGATTATCGTGATGATTCACACAAACCGAGATTGACAGAAACAAAAAAGCTGCGCATTACACGCAGCTTTTGAGTCATATAAAGCTTGATGTTATAGCTTCACAGCAAGTTTTACGCCTTGGCGAATTGCGCGTACTGCATCCAACTCACCGGCATGATCAGCGCCACCGATGATATGCAGTTTTTCACCAAGTTCAGACCACTTGTCTTCAAACGGACGTACTGATTCCTGTCCCGCACAAATAACGACTTTATCAGCCTCTAAAAGCTGCGCTTTACCATCTACATGAATGTGTAAACCGTTGTCATCAATTTTGTCATAAGACACTCCACCAAGCAGATGCACTCCGCGTTTTTCTAATGTGCGTTTATGGATCCAACCTGTCGTTTTACCCGGCCCTTTACCAACACGACCTTTGCGACGTTGAAGCACCCACACTTCTTTGTCACTCACCGCGTCTGGGTAAGGATACAATCCACCTGGTTGCGACATTTCTTTATCAATGCCCCATTCATGCAGCCAATCATCCAACGTTTGCCCAGCTGGCTCGGTAATCATTGTCGCAACATCAACACCAATACCACCAGCACCAACAATGGCGACTTTTTCACCAACAGGTGTTTTGTCACGAATCAGCGTTTGGTAATCCACCACTTTTCCTGCATTATCAATACCTTCGATATTGACCTTACGAGGTTCAACACCAGAAGCCATCACAACCTCATCGTACTCTGTCAGCAAGTCGTAGTTCGCTTCCGTAGACAAATGCAGATTTACACCCGTTTCATCAATTCGGTTAGCAAAGTATCGAATCGTTTCTCTGAATTCCTCTTTACCCGGGATTTGCATCGCTAAGCGGAATTGCCCACCAATTCGGTCGTTCTTTTCAAACAGATCAACTTTATGACCACGTTCAGCTAAAGTCGTCGCACAAGCTAAACCAGCAGGGCCTGCGCCTACAACGGCAATATTTTTCTTCTTGAACGTTGGTTCAACCACAATTTCTGTTTCGTAACAGGCAAGTGGATTGACGAGACAACTAGCGCGCTTACCTTTAAATACGTTGTCCAGACACGCTTGGTTGCAGCCGATACACGTATTAATAAACTGCGCTTTCTCTTGTTCTGCCTTCGCGACAAAGTATGGATCCGCCAAGAACGGGCGAGCCATTGACACCATATCCGCCTGACCAGAAGCAAGGATTCGCTCTGCTTCATCAGGAGTGTTAATTCGATTACAGGTGACGATTGGCACAGAAACGTGCGGTTTCACCTTCTCGGTTACCCATGTAAATGCACCGCGAGGTACTTGCGTTGCAATGGTCGGAATACGTGCTTCATGCCAACCAATACCAGTGTTGATAATGGTGACGCCCGCGTCTTCCAATCCTTTGGCTAATTCAATCACATCTTCGAACGTGCTGCCCTGCTCGACGAGGTCCAGCATCGAAAGACGGAAAATGATGATGAACTTCTCACCCACCGCTTTACGTACAGCTTTCACTATCTCCAACGGGAAGCGCATGCGTTTTTTGTAACTGCCGCCCCAATCGTCATACCGCATATTGGTGCGCTTACAAAGGAACTGATTGATCAAATAACCTTCTGAGCCCATTAATTCCACGCCGTCATAACCGGCAAGTTGAGCAAGTTCAGCGCTGTTGGCAAATGCATCGATGGTCTTTTTGATCTGACGCTCGCTCATTTCACTCGGCGCAAACTTCGCGATCGGCGCTTTAATGCCAGAGGCGCTCTGCGCAAACGGGTGCATCGCGTAACGCCCAGCATGTAAAATCTGTAGCGCAATTTTACCACCATGCTTGTGCACCGCATCGGTGACTACTCGGTGCGCCTTTGCGTGTTTTGGCTTACTAAACTCCGCACTTAACGGGTGCAGACGACCGCGTAAATTCGGTGAAAAACCACCGGTCACGATAAGCCCGACGCCACCTTTCGCGCGCTCTTCATAAAACGCGGCGAGCTTTTGCAATCCTTCCTTGTGCTCTTCTAGGCCAGTGTGCATTGATCCCATCAGGACTCGGTTTCGTAATTGTGTAAAACCTAGGTCCAGTGGTTTTAATAAATTAGGGTACATGGCAGACATCACTAAACATCCATTTTTATTATCATGGTCTGACCAGACTACGTCCGGAAAACCAAAAAATCAAACAGGCGTTTACATTTTTGTAACACCGATCAATCTCGCGCGAAAATATGCCAATTGTTGAGTGAGCGTGATAAGCTAAAAAAATGTTATCTTTTGAGATCTTAGAGATAAGAACCCATACTTTGTAAGATTAGGGAAAGACTATCTCGTTATGGAGACAAGATGAAAAAACTCTTCAAATTTATTGGTTTGATATTTAAGGGGATATGGAAAAGCATCACCTTTATCAGACTCGCGTTGGCAAACCTGATCTTCCTTTTGATGATCGCCGTGTTTTACTTTGCGTTTACCTACACTGGCGAAGGACGACCTGTTATCGAGAAAGAATCCGCTTTGGTTATGAACCTTTCTGGTCCCATCGTGGAACAGCGTCGTTATGTCAATCCAATGGACTCAGTTGCAGGTTCTTTTTTAGGTAACGAGATGCCAAAAGAGAACGTTTTGTTCGATATCGTGGACACCATTCGCTACGCAAAAGACGATGCCAAAGTCTCTGGCTTGGTATTGGCACTGCGCGATCTCCCAGAAACGAACTTAACGAAACTTCGTTACATTGCTAAAGCGTTAAACGAGTTTAAGGCATCAGGTAAGCCAGTTTACGCGGTGGGTGACTTTTACAATCAGAGCCAATATTACTTAGCAAGCTACGCCGATAAAGTGTACATGGCACCTGATGGTGGCGTATTGATTAAGGGCTACAGCGCTTACTCTATGTACTACAAAACTCTGCTAGAGAAGTTAGACGTATCCACTCACGTTTTCCGAGTCGGTACTTACAAATCAGCTATCGAGCCGTTTATTCGTGACGACATGTCGGATGCGGCAAAAGAGTCTGCCACTCGCTGGGTCACTCAGTTGTGGAGCGCGTTTGTCGATGACGTGACGACTAACCGCAACATCAACGCCAAAGTGCTAAACCCAACGATGGAAGAACTGCTTACCGAGATGAAATCTGTGGATGGTGATTTGGCGCAATTGGCAGTCAAAATGGGGTTAGTTGATGAATTGGCGACACGCCAAGATATTCGTACCCTATTCGCCAAAGAATTTGGTAGCGATGGTAAAGACAGCTACAACGCCATCAGTTATTACGACTACCTAGCGACGATTCGCCCAGACTACACACTCGCAAACCATGATATTGCCGTTGTTGTTGCAAGTGGCGCCATCATGGATGGTCAGCAACCTCGTGGAACAGTAGGCGGTGACACGGTTGCAAGTCTACTGCGTCAAGCGCGTAACGATGAGAAGGTAAAAGCAGTCGTGCTTCGCGTAGACAGCCCTGGTGGCAGTGCGTTTGCGTCAGAAGTAATTCGCAACGAAGTAGAAGCGCTAAAAAAAGCAGGCAAACCTGTTGTAGTTTCGATGTCGAGCTTAGCGGCCTCTGGCGGTTACTGGATTTCAATGAGCGCAGATAAAATCGTCGCACAACCAACAACACTGACAGGTTCTATTGGTATCTTCAGCGTTATTACGACGTTCGAAAAAGGCTTCAGCAAACTTGGTATCAACACCGACGGCGTTGGCACCTCACCGTTTTCTGGCGACGGCATTGCGACTGGCTTGTCTGAAGGCGCGTCTCAAGCGTTCCAATTAGGCATTGAGCATGGCTACAAACGCTTTATCTCTTTGGTTGGTTCAAACCGAGATATGACGGTAGAAGAGGTAGACAAAGTCGCGCAAGGCCGAGTTTGGACAGGTCAAGATGCCTTATCATTCGGTCTTGTTGACCAAATGGGTGACTTCGATGATGCCGTTGAGTTAGCTGCGAAGCTGGCGAACGTGACAGATTACGGGATTTACTGGGTTGAAGAGCCATTGTCACCAACAGAACTATTCCTACAAGAATTCATGAATCAGGTGAAAGTATCCCTTGGTGTTGACGCAACAAGCCTTCTGCCAAAGAGCCTTCAACCTGTGGCTCAACAGTTCGAACAAGATGCAAGTCTGCTTCAAAGCTTTAACGATCCGAAAGGACAATACGCTTTCTGTTTGAACTGCCAAGTACAGTAGATTTTCAGTAAGAAATACAAAGGGCATCTCTACGTGAGATGCCCTTTTTTATTGAGCTCAACATCTCCTCAGATGACTTTCATATGCTGTGCGCCGAGCCTCGCATCTCAAGGTTATTTAGGTATATAATCCCGCCTCTGTTCCCCTACATGAAAGAAAAAACGATGACTAGAAAACACATCTACATCGCTTACACCGGTGGCACCATCGGTATGCTAAAATCGGATCACGGTTACGTTCCTATCGCTGGCTTTATGGAAAAACAGCTTGCCAGCATGCCGGAATTTCACCGTCCAGAGATGCCGGAATACACTATCCACGAATATGATCCTCTTATCGACTCATCAGATATGACACCAGCAGACTGGCAACAAATCGCTGATGACATTCGTGACAACTACGACAAGTACGATGGTTTCGTTATTCTGCACGGCACTGACACGATGGCTTACACCGCGTCGGCTTTGTCTTTCATGCTAGAAAACCTGGGTAAGCCAGTTATCGTTACTGGTTCTCAAATTCCTTTGGCTGAACTGCGCTCTGATGGTCAAGCAAACTTACTAAATGCTCTGCACATCGCAGCAAACTACCCAATCAACGAAGTCACCTTATTCTTCAACAATCAGTTGATGCGTGGCAACCGCAGCACAAAATCTCATGCTGACGGCTTTAATGCATTTACGTCACCAAACTTGCCTCCATTGTTGGAAGCGGGCATCAACATTCAGATTAGCAACAGCATCAAGGTGAACGCGCAACCTGAAGGTGAGTTCAAAGTTCACAACATTACTCCTCAACCAATCGGAGTGATCACAATGTATCCGGGTATTTCGCATGAAGTTATCCGCAATACCTTGCTTCAGCCAGTGAATGCAATGATTTTGCTAACCTTTGGTGTGGGTAACGCTCCGCAAAACCCAGAACTACTAGGCCATCTTAAAGAAGCCTCTGAGCGTGGTGTTATTGTGGTCAACCTGACTCAATGTTTGGCTGGTAAAGTCAACATGGGCGGTTATGCGACAGGCTGTGCGTTGGCAGATGCAGGCGTAATTAGCGGTTACGATATGACGCCAGAAGCGGCGCTCGCAAAACTGCACTTCTTATTGAGCCAAAACCTGTCTTACGAAGAAGTAAAAGAGAAAATGCAGGAAGTACTGCGTGGCGAAATGAGCCTGTAAGCGCTTCTTCAAATCTCTAACAATGCTTAGATATTAAAAAAGCCCGATATTGATTGGGCTTTTTACTTTGGTATGAAGTGACAGAATCAATCGAGATTCGGGTTTACACGAACAATGTCACTTTCATCGGTATTGAACTGTTTTTTCAGTTCCTGTTTAGACTTAAAACTGATTTCACCACCAGCCGCAACCGTCATATGTTGCGCCTCGGTATTGTGTTTTGATTGATACAACATCACAGCTTGCATACACGAATCTCGCTGCTCTCTAGAAAGTGTTGTACCCTCAGGCCATCTTCCCGTTTCTACTGCATAAACCAAACGATCATAAACTTCTGGAGTTATCGCTTTTAATAGTTGTTCTGCGTCCATAATGTACCTTCTTATTACATTCTATTTACAGAACATAACGGGTTAAGAAACTGAGTCAAGAACACGAAAATGAATTGGTGTAACGGATCACAAGCAAAACCATGAAAAAAACATACTGGTTACTCGCCAGCCTCACTACCCTTACTTTGACGGGCTGTTTTGAAGGCAACGTTACAACAGAAGAGTTGTGTCAAAAAACGCCAGAGCTCCGTTGTGAAAACCTCAATATGGATGACGGCCAATGTCGAATTCCTAGAACCAAGTTAATTTGGCACCGTTTTGAGCTAGTGAAAAACCCATCAGAAGCAAACCAAATTACCGAATACAGCATCGTTGCTGATTATCGCAAATGTTTGGAGCTCGCGTCTCAGATCACCCCTATCGATCAAAGTGAGCTAAAAAGGCAACGCTTTAATGCCTTGGTACACAGCATAGATGAACTCAAGCGTATCGTCGAAGAACTGAAAGGTTCTCAACAACCAGAGACGCTCTATTTTCTTTGGTCACAAACGGGCGATACACAAGCACGTCGTCAATTTTTACAAATGGAAGGCACACCCCAGTTAAATACTGCAGAAATGCAGTATGCCTTAGCCACTTTCTATACCAATAGAGACGCAAAAAAAACGCTAGTCTTGCTCAATAATGCTTTGGCTCTGTCAAACAAAGACAACCTAAACCCTGTGATACTTAAATCACTGGCAAGCATTAACCAAGGTTTAGGCGAGAAAAAGCAGGCGTACTTATGGGCGATGGTTGCCAAACGATTTGATGTACCTTTAGCGGATGAAAAGCAGTTGCAGCGTATGTACCACTTCGAGGATCCGAACCAATACGAAAAGTTAGATGAGTTGGCCGATACGATTGCAAAGGCAATACGCAAAGGCAGTTATTCGCCCGATATGATCCCTAAAGACATGTAAACAAAAAACTCCCGCTTAGCCGGGAGTTTTTTTCCTATTGCTGGTGATTATGAGTGGTCTAACGGTACGATGAAAGGATAAAACACTCTTAACAGCAAAAATGTCATTATTCGTCAGATTTGGTGAAAATTAACGACACCGAATTTACACAATAACGCTCGCCAGTGGTCTTCGGACCGTCTTCAAAAACGTGACCCAAATGGCTATCACAGCTCGCACAACGAATCTCCGTACGAACCATTCCGTGACTTAGATCTTCCAAATAGCGTATTGCTTCATTATTAAGAGGTGCATCAAAACTCGGCCATCCACAGCCAGAGTCGTACTTGTTATCCGAGATAAATAGAGGGGCATTACAGCACGTACAAGCGTAAACGCCCGTCTCTTTATTATGCAGTAACTTACCACTGAACGGGGGCTCTGTACCTTGCTCTCGACAGACACGGAACTCTTCGTCAGATAACTGCTCACGCCACTGTTCATCAGACTTCGTTACTTTTTTTCCGCTTTGTTCCACGAATTTCGGTTCCTTCTTTACTATTTTGGGCATTGACTTTTTTAGCAAAAAACTTGCTTCTCGTAACAGTTGTAGCACATACTTTCTCACCAGGACACCATGTGTAATGAATTTGATACGAGTACTTATCTCGCAAGTTATATTACGCCAACTGGACTACAGAAGATTCAGTAAAAGTTTAAAAAACGAACATTTGCGAAGAATTGTTAAAAAAAGCGTCGCTTTTTTTTGACTTTAAACAAGTTAAGTCCGATTATCTGTTGCAGATGTTTACTGGATTCTGTAATTTTACTACCAGTTATCTTTAATCAGAAATTAAGTTGTGGAGCAACTATAATGACTATCAAAGTAGGTATTAACGGTTTTGGCCGTATCGGTCGTTTCGTATTCCGTGCAGCGCAAGAGCGCGCAGACATCGAAGTTGTAGGTATTAACGACCTTATCGACGTAGAATACATGGCATACATGCTTAAGTACGACTCAACTCACGGCCGTTTCAACGGTACTGTTGAAGTTGAAGGCGGTAACCTAATCGTTAACGGTAAAACTGTACGTGTTACTGCAGAGCGCAACCCAGCTGACCTTAAATGGGACGAAATCGGTGTTGACGTTGTAGCAGAAGCAACTGGTCTTTTCCTAACTGACGAGACTGCACGTAAGCACATCGAAGCTGGTGCGAAGAAAGTTGTTCTAACTGGTCCTTCAAAAGACGCTACTCCAATGTTCGTAATGGGCGTTAACCACGCTACTTACGCTGGTCAAGACATCGTTTCTAACGCTTCTTGTACTACTAACTGTCTAGCGCCTATCGCTAAAGTTCTTAACGACAAGTTCGGTATCGAATCTGGTCTTATGACTACAGTTCACGCTACTACAGCAACTCAAAAAACTGTAGACGGTCCTTCTGCTAAAGACTGGCGCGGTGGTCGTGGTGCTTCTCAAAACATCATCCCATCTTCAACTGGTGCTGCTAAAGCTGTAGGCGTTGTTCTTCCAGAACTAAACGGCAAACTAACTGGTATGGCTTTCCGCGTACCAACAGCTAACGTTTCTGTAGTTGACCTAACAGTTAACCTAAAAGAAGGCGCATCTTACGAAGCGATCTGTGCAGCAATGAAAGAAGCTTCTGAAGGCGAACTAAAAGGCGTTCTAGGCTACACTGAAGACCAAGTTGTTTCTCAAGACTTCATCGGTGAAGTTCAAACTTCAGTATTCGATGCTAAAGCTGGTATCGCTCTAACTGATAACTTCGTTAAAGTTGTATCTTGGTACGACAACGAAATCGGTTACTCAAACAAAGTTCTAGACCTAATCGCACACATCTCTAAGTAATTAGAAATCGTGATTAGCTCTTAACTGAGTTGAAAAAGAGGCGGCTTGATAGTCGCCTTTTTTGTATCTGGAATTTGAGAAAAATCTCAGACGTACTTTCATAAATACTGAGAAGTGCGCCGAAATCTACCTCTTCCCCAGTGTAGGAAACAAGCACATGGATTTAAAAACTCTTCCTCCTCTAACCGTTCTTTCAGACAACGTAACTGTTGTCGAAATCGATAACGTAAAGATCGTTCGTATTATTCATGACAAAGCGACAGCAGGTATTGCTTTACACGGCGGTCATGTAGTCTCGTACGCACCACAAGGTCAAGAAGACTTGATCTGGATGAGCGAAAAAGCCATTTTTGATGGCAAAGCAGCATTACGTGGTGGCATTCCTGTTTGTTGGCCTTGGTTTGGCCGTATTGCTGCACCAGCTCATGGCTTTGCGCGTACATCCGAATGGGAATTGGTTGAGCACCGCGAAAATGAAAATGGTGTCATCGTCGAGTTGGCACTATTCCCAACCGAAGAAACACATCAAATTTGGCCACACATGTTTGATGCGCGTCTTCTTGTCGAAGTGGGTGACGAACTCAAAGTAACGCTGAAAGTTCTTAATATCGATGATGAAGCTTGGACGTTCTCAGGCGCATTACATACTTACCTAAACGTGGGCGACATCAAACAAGCGCAAACAACAGGTATGGGCAATGAGTACATTGACAGCTTGAAAAATAGCGAAGTGTGTCAGGGTGGTGAGGTTCTTCAACTGACTGACACCATCGATCGCGTATACACGCAGCCAGAAGCTCAAATTTTAGTGAAAGACCCTGCTCTTAACCGCACGTTGAGCGTAGCGAACCGCGGCCATAACTCCGCAGTACTATGGAACCCGTGGGCGGAAGGTGCACAAGGGATGGGAGACATGGCTGACAATGGCTATGAAACCATGCTGTGTGTGGAATCTGCCCTTCATGCACCAAGTATTGAAGAAGGCAAGACTCTTGAGCCAGGCGAGAGCTACGAGCTCGTGACAGTGATTGCTGCCCAATAATCTTCCTAGGCCGGCTCATCCGGCCTTTTTTTGAAATCATTTCCGTTCTTCCTCGGTCACTTTCTAACTAACTCATTGGTTATCTGAGTTTTTTGACAATTTAATTAATAGATATCAAAAAATTATTCATATAAACCGATAGCATGCCGATACAAAACTCATAAGTTATAAATATATCAGGAAGACATTCCATGTTAGAAAAGTACAGAAATCAAAGTGTTGGCTTTCAACTAAAGTTAGTCATCACTTTGTGCCTAGTAATTGCCTTTTCCAGCATTGCTGCGCTCGTTTATCGAAACGCATCTGGCGTACTGCTAGAAAGTACGTTGAGAGAACATCAATCCAAAGTCGAGTCGATGGCAAAAACCATTGCCGGTCAGTTCGATGCTTACCTTCATACTGCTCAAGTACTCGAATCAACTTTTCGCAATGGTTACCTTGCAGGCGTTTATGTAGAAAACTACACGGTAGACTTCATGGGCCATGAAGTACCAAATATCACGCAATACAGCGAAAGTTTGATTAACGACACAAAGCTGGTCGACAGCTTCACGCGTGATACCGGAGCAATCGCAACGTTATTTGCACCACTTGGTGATGACTTCATTCGCGTTTCAACATCATTAAAAGATCCGCAAGGTAAGCGTGCAGTAGGCACGACTCTTGGACGCAATCATCCTGGTTACCAACTCTTAAAGAGCGGAAAACCTTACTACGCGCAAATCAAACTATATGGCGAACGCTACATTACCTATTACGCGCCAATCAAAGACGCTAACGGTAACGTATCTGGCTTGTCATTTATCGGTTTGCCAGTAGACCAAGCCACACAAACTCTGTTTGATGCTCTAGAAGAGATTAAGTGGGGCGACACAGGCTACACCATCATTGTCGATAACGACAAAAACAATCTTGGTAAGTACTTACTCCACCCAACTAAGAGCGCTACCGATCCTTCAATCGTAGAAGTTCGTGATTACGATGGTAACAAGCCTTTCCATAAGATTTTCGAACAAAAGAGTGGTCTGATCCGCTACCCATTCCAATACGGATCAACCGTCGGTGAAAAATACTTAGTGTTCACCGAAGTACCCGGCTGGAACTGGAAACTACTGGGCGGTACATTCATCAAAGAAGTGACCAAAGGCAGCGACACGCTACTTAAACTGATAGCCATCATTTCTTCGGTAGCAGCGAGCATCACTTTTGTTGTGCTCACTCTGTTCTTAAATCGCAGCTTACAGCCTCTAACGGTGTTGAACTCTTACATGACGCGCCTAGCTAATGGTGAAGTCAGCTTACAAATTCCGTCGTCTCGTAAACGTTCTAAAAATGAGATTGTGAATTTGAATAACGGCGTTGCAAGCATGGCAAATCAATTGAATGAGTTAGTTGGCCAGATCCGTTCTACTAGCGATTTAGTCGAAAGTAACTCGACCAGTGTAGCAAGCGATGCTCATAGCAACTTAACCCAAGCGGATCGTCAGCAAGAAGAAGTTGAGCAAGTCGTAACAGCGATCGAAGAGATGGCCTCTTCCGCTCAATCGGTGGCGCAGCAAGTAGAAAGCATTGCTGAAAATGTCCGCTCAGCGAACTTAGATAGCCAATCTGGTTTGACGATTGTTGAAGGCGTATGTGTCGACGTGGCGCAGTTGAATGATCAATTGGATCAATCAGCCGAAGCCATCGAACAAGTCAACCGTGACAGTGAAAGTATCCAAACCGTCACAAGAATGATCGACGAAATTGCCGAGCAAACCAACCTACTCGCTCTCAACGCAGCAATTGAAGCGGCACGTGCCGGTGAGCAAGGCCGTGGGTTTGCTGTGGTCGCGGATGAAGTTCGCACATTAGCGCACCGCACGCAAAGCTCAGTGCAAGACGTAGTTGGGATTATCGAGAAACTAAAAGGCTCAACACAAAATGCCGTAACCATGATGACTGACAGCCAACGCAGTGCGAATCAGGTGCTAGACAAAGCGCAAGACGCAGGCACCGCGCTCGAAGCGATTGTCGTACAGGTACAATCTATCGCCTCTCAAGCTGATGCCATTGCCGCGACCTCGGAAGAACAAGCTCAAGTTTCACAAGAAATTGCAGCCAACGCGCATTCAATCAGTGAGCTAAACCGAGAGAGCCGTAACACCAGCGCGAAAACATCACAAAGTGCGATCGAGTTACAGCAACAAGCGAGAAATTTAAAAGAGCAAGTGGACTTCTTCCATTAATCCCCAGCCCTTCTCCTCTTATCATTGATCAAAACGTGTAAGAGGCACTCAAGAACCTAAAGAGCCGAGATCTTCGGCTCTTTTTGTTTCACTTAAAGCCACGCTTTTTGATAGAATTTGCCGCCCTACTTTCTGTTCGAGATCGTCATGAACTATCAATGCCCTCTATGTCACCAACCACTTTCGCTGACTGAAAAGACGTTTAAGTGTGAAAACAACCATCAGTTCGACCTAGCAAAAGAAGGTTATGTGAATCTGATGCCTGCGCACCACAAACGTTCGAAAGATCCAGGTGACAACAAAGAAATGATGCAAGCTCGCCGCCGTTTTCTCGAAGGAAACCACTACGATCCAATGCGTCAAGAAGTGGCTCGACTATGTGCGAAATACACAGAAGGTACGATACACCAATTACTGGATATCGGTTGTGGTGAAGGTTATTACACCGATCAAGTGCAGCAATCTCTCTTCGAACAAGATCCACAAGCTACTGTTTTTGGTTTGGATATTTCTAAAGTGGCCATTCGTTACGCTTCTAAGCGCTACCCAAACTGCCAATTTAGTGTAGCGTCTAGCCATCGCTTGCCGTTTGCAGATCAATCACTGGATGCGATTTTGCGTATTTATGCACCATGTAAAGCAGAAGAGTTGCAACGCGTCATCAAAGACAACGGCGTAGTGATCACGGTAACGCCCGCGGGTAGTCACCTTTACCAGTTCCGCGAACGCATCTATCAAGAAGTTCGCTTACACAATGAAGAACCAGAGAACATTGAAGGCTTTGAGCTAGAGCATCAACAAAAGCTGAACTACACCATGGACTTAGAAAATGGTGTTGCATTTGATTTGTTGCAAATGACTCCATTTGCTTGGAAGGCGACGGATGAACTTCGTGAAGAGCTAAAGTCCGCTACACTTTTCCAGTGTGAGGCCGACTTCATGCTGCGCGTTTACCGCAAGAAGCCAGTTCAACAAGAGAATTAATAGAGAATAACGAAAATCATTCTCATTTATATTGATTCATTGCTCAGCCTCCATTAATATCACTCGGACATTTTTGGAGGCTTTTCAATGCGCTTTTCTATTTTAGGCCTTGCATTTGCAAGCGTACTTTCAGGGTGTGTTTCTACCACGCCAACCACATCGGCCCTTTCTTCAACAGACGTCGCCACCTTTTACGATTACCAACTGCATTCTCCTTCTGGCAACGCCCTTGATTTGCAGAACCTGCCAGATGAGTTAAAAAACGCTGACGTGATCTTGGTTGGAGAGTGGCACACTCATGCTGGTATTCATCGCTTCCAAACCGATCTACTGAGGCAACTTTCTTCTGGCGAACGCCGTATTGCCTTATCTATGGAGCAAGTCACGCGTGACAAGCAATCGGTGCTAGACGCTTATCTAAAAGGCGAAATTGGTGAACAATACTTCATGTCTCAAAGCAATGCGTGGCCAAACTATGAAAGCGATTACCGCCCACTCGTTGAGTTCGCCAAGCAAGCCAACTTACCTGTTATCGCCGCAAATGCACCCAAATACATCGTCCGCTGTATTGGTCGTCAAGGTGTTGATTACCTGAATAAATTAGATGATGAAGAGCGCAGCTTTGTGGCTGAAAACGTCAATACCGCGAACAGTCCATATAAAGAAAAGTTCATGGCATCCATGCATCATGGCAAGCCAGAGCAAACTGAAAAGCAATACGCCGCACAAGTAACGTGGGACGAAACCATGGCGGAGTCGATTGTGAAATACCTCGCTCAAAACCCAAATGCTCAAGTTGTTCATGTCGCGGGAAAATTTCATACAGAAGCAGGTTTAGGTACCGCAGCATCCATTTTACAACGCAACCCTGAGCTTAAAGTGGTGGTGGTTAATCCAACGTCTGAAATCAGTACAAACAGCCCAGACTATCAGTTAGAAGTACTCGAACCGCCGGTTCGCTTCGTTCAAGACGCGAACAGAATGGCCGCGTATAAGCACCTATCTACACGTAATGACGATCTTCAATGTAAATAACGTGGCCTACCCTACATTTTAATCTACTTGTACGGTCTGCTTTTTGCTTGCTATTGAAGAAACAATCTTGGCGGCAAAAACAGGCCCGTTTTCTCCTATCATGAGTTCCAACCTTTGATTCAGAATATCTGCGTCAAATTGGTACAAATTGATTCAAGAAATACCCTATGCCGTCGATATAGAGATAACTGCTTTTTACCCGCACTCAGTGAAAGAGTGTCGATGTTCCAAGGAGTATTCGATGAATCCAGTAGGAAGCAACCCAGTAAACTCTTATGCTAAGCAACCGGCAGTAGTGGCACAAAATCAAGACAATCAAGTTGATACGGTTGCCGCGCCACTCAACGTTGAGCAAAACAAAGTGACACTTTCTACGGAAGGTAAGGCACTGCTAGCGGCGTTGCAGCAAATTGACCATGAGAGTAAAAAGGTAGAAGCAGAAAACAAAACAATGGGTGAAAAAGTTGAATCTTTCACTCACGGCGCCCTTGGCATGGATCATCCCGACAAGATTGAAGAAGAGGAAGACGACTCATATTCTGCAGGGCAGTATCTTTCCGCGGCGCTCACTGTTGGTGGTATCATTTTAGCTCTCGTCTAGCCGCAAAATTCCTACTCGACACGATAACAAACCGTGTTTGAATCCGTACTGAAAAGCAGACCATAATTCCTTTCGCTTAAGAACAAGCCATCATACAACATGGATGAATCTTTCATCTATAAGGCATGGTTCTTACTGCATTCACTCGTTTATTGCTCCCTCAATCAGGTTTCTTATGAAGGCGCTAAATGGATGACTTTAGTCCATGCTTTCAACTCCTAAGCGTAATCCAAGCCCACTTCTGTGGGCTTTTTTATACTCCAACATCTGCGACCGAGTTGGCTAGCAACCCTAAATGACAATGCCGTGAATCTTTTATTACCGCCACAAAAGCGTCATAAACCGCTGCTTTAATTTCTGCGCTTTCAATAAACAAGGAAAATATAATGAAGCGTTTAGTTTCTCCGATTATTACTGCAGTGGCTGCATCTACACTTTCATTCAATGCGCTATCCGCTGAAATCAAAAACGTTATTCTGATGATTGGTGATGGTATGGGTCCTCAGCAAGTCGGCTTGCTAGAAACCTACGCGAACCACGCACCAAACTCGATTTACAAAGGCCAAACCACCGCGCTCTACAAGTTAGCGCAAGAAGGTGTGATTGGCTCATCTTTAACGAACCCAGAAGATGCAATCGTTGTCGACTCTGCATGTTCGGCAACAATGCTTGCAACAGGTATCCCAACTGCATCAGAAGTGATTGGTATTGACAGCCAAGGCAATCACGTTGAGACCATTTTGGAAAAAGCCAAAAGCAAAGGCAAAGCAACGGGTCTTGTTTCAGATACGCGCATGACGCACGCAACACCAGCCGCGTTTGCTGCGCATCAACCTCATCGCTCGCTAGAAAACAACATCGCTTCCGATATGCTAGAAAGCGGTGTCGACGTGTTGTTATCCGGTGGTCTTCGTCACTGGATTCCAAAATCGACTAACGACAAAGGTGAAACTTACCAAGCGCTAGAAAAGCTTACGCAAGGCAGTGTTTACCTGAAATCTAAGCGTAAAGACGAACGCAATCTGCTTACCGAAGCGCAAGACCAAGGCTACAGCCTAGCTTTCAGCCGAGACATGTTGGCACAAGCAAAAGGCGACAAACTACTTGGCTTGTTCGCTTACTCAGGTATGGATGATGGTATTGCTTATAGCAACAGCAAAAACGATCCAAAACGCACACAACCATCGTTGAAAGAGATGACGGTCAAAGCGCTTGATGTTCTTTCTAAAGACAAAGACGGCTTCTTCTTGATGGTTGAAGGTGGTCAAATCGACTGGGCTGGCCACAGTAACGATGCTGGTACCATGCTACATGAGTTGATTAAGTTCGACGAAGCGGTGAACTCTGTTTACGAGTGGGCGAAAGGTCGTGACGACACACTTATCATTGTTACCGCAGACCACGAAACAGGTTCTTTTGGCTTTAGCTACTCATCAGCAAATCTACCTAAACCAGAAAAACGCAAAGGTGAAGCCTTTGAAAAACGTGATTACGCGCCAAACTTCAACTTCGGTAAGTTTGAAATCCTAGATGGTTTATACAACCAGAAGAAAAGCTACTACGGCATGATCAGCGAGTTTGAAGCGCTAGATAAAGCACAGCAAACACCAGAAAAGCTAGCTGAAGTGGTGAATGCCAACAGCGATTTTTCTATCACACCTGAGCAAGCCGCTCATGTACTAGCAAGCAAACCAAACCCATACCGAGTTGCTGGCCACTCGTACCTAGAAGTAGAAACGGTACCAACAATTAACGACTTTGATGCGTTCTTCCCATACAACGACCGCGGTAACTTGCTCGCTCGCGAACAAGCGACCAAACAAAACACGGTATGGGGAACAGGCACGCACACTCATACACCAGTGAACGTATTCGCTTGGGGGCCTGCAGAAACCATTCTTCCAGTTTCAAAAATCATGCACCACTCCGAGCTTGGTGAGTTCCTAAAGCAACAAATTAAATAATCATCTTGCACTTACTTCACGTCTTGTGATGTTCCAACGCTCTCTCACGAGAGCGTTTTTTTTATCCGCAAAAACAGTTGACGTTTTAAGCAACAATACTCAATATTTGCACGTCTTAAATCATATCTACGAATACCATGTGCGAAATATTTGCTAAACAACCACAGGATAATTATCAGTTTATCACTCGTTCCATCCGCATTGACGGCCATGCCACCAGCGTAAAATTAGAGTCGAGTTTTTGGACGATTCTTGAAGAAATTGCCAGTGCGCAAGACATGACGGTTCCAAAGTTTATCAGCACGGTGTATCAAGAAGCACTGGAATACAATGGTGAAGTGAACAACTTTGCATCCTTACTGCGCTGCGCATGTCTCACGTATGCTCGACAACCGGAAAACACGCTCCATCAAGCGCTTGCTCAACTTAACGCCTAACACCTAACTATTCTTACCAAAATATTCAATGGCATCGATGAGGCTTTACGCCTCAATCGTAAGCTATTGAGCGTATTCTTATTTGTCGTACTCTAGTACTACCCACACTCCTTTTGTACTCGCTAACCTATGCGGACAATTAAGGAGTACTCATGACAAAAATGATACACACCATGATCCGAGTACGCGATCTGGACCGTTCCCTACAATTTTACCGCGACGCACTTGAGCTAGAGATCAAAGACCAATACGTTTTTGATGGTTTCTCCCTAACCTATCTAGCAAATGAAGAAACAGGCTTTGAATTAGAACTTACCCACAACCACGACCAAAGCGAACCTTATACTCACGGCTCTGGTTACGGCCACCTTGCCGTTAGTGTGGACGACATCGAACAAGCTCACAAACGAATTAAATCTCTAGGTATTGAAGCAGGTGACATCAAAGCGTTTGACCACCAGCAAAAACACCTAGCGACCTTCTTTTTTGTCACCGATCCTGACGGTTACAAAATTGAGTTCCTGCAACGACAGGGACGCTACCTATAACTAAAACCGATAATTAAAAAGAGTAAAAATTATGATTCACTTGACTGCTACCTTTCATGCACAACCGGGGAAAGAACAACAACTGAAAGAAGTGCTAACCCAAGCGCTTGAGCCAACTCGCAATGAAGACGGTTGTGTTCGTTATCAGTTGTTCCAAGATAAAGACAACGCATGCCACTTCGTTTTTCAAGAGCAATTTAAAGACCAAGAAGCGTTCGAATTTCACGGTAAAACTGAGCACTTTGCACGTTTGATCAACCAGATTGAAAACTTGCTTGAATGCGAACCGAAGTTAGCGTTCTTTAACGAACTGTAAGACACAAAACTTACCGCAAATAAAAAGGCACTCTTTATCGAGTGCCTTTTCGTATTTGGATGACACGCGATTACGCGTCTTTTTTCTCCACCATGTGCAAATGCACATCTTGTTGTGGGAAAGGAATCGAAATGCCTTCGCGATCAAAGCGTAACTTCACTTCTTTCGTTACATCCCAATATACCTCCCAGTAGTCATCTGTTTTAACCCAAGGGCGAACGATGAAATCTACCGACGAAGTATTCAAAGTGTGCACTTTAATCATTGGCTCAGGCGCGCGAAGTACCGCAGGGTGTGAAGTCACGATATCCGTTAGTACCGATTCCGCTTTCAATAAATCGTCTGCGTAGCCAATACCAAACACCATATCTACTCGGCGAATACGCTCATGGGTTACGTTCTTGATCACATCTCCCCAAATCTTACTGTTCGGCACAATGATGATCTGGTTGTCGAAGGTGCGAATCGTGGTGTTCACTAAGCTCATGTGACTTACCTTGCCATCCACACCACCAGCGTAGACAAAATCACCCACATCAAACGGACGGTAAATCAAAAGCATCATACCCGCTGCGAAGTTCGACAACGTATCTTGCAACGCGAAGCCAATGATCACACCGGCAATACCGAAACCAGTCAGAATTGGCGCTAAGTTCAAGCCAATCTGCGACAGGCCAACCATAATACCAATCACCCACACCACTTTACCGGACATGGAGATAAAGAAGTCCTGCATTAGGTGGGAAAGTTTCAAGTTCTTAGAAGACACCGCTTTGCTCACCACTTTGCGCGTGAGTTTAGCCAGTGCACGAGCAATCAATAAGATCAGCGCGAACACGAATAGCTGGAAGATATGCTGTGGTGCGTTTTCCGCAAACCAATCCACCGCGGAGTTTGACCAGTGACTGATGATGGACCACACCACTTTGGTGTCTAGCAAGTCGTGTGTGATGCTGCCTGTGATTTCAAAGATCTGACGCTTGTACTCCGACGTCTCAATACCCATTTTGTCGCCGATCGACATCAGGTTACGCAAACTTTCCGTTGCGATATTCAGTCTCTGCTTCACGATCAGCTGGCTAAGTTGCAAAGACGCTTTTTCTGATTCAGGGCTGGATGAAAGCTGCGTACCAATGATTTCTGCTTGTTGACGCAGATACGCCATCGATGCCGATAACAAACGCATGCGCTTATCTAGCTTGTCTTGCAATTCCGCTTCCGCACGCTCATTTTGAACGCCTAATTGCTTGAGCCATGCCAAATTCTGCCAGCTCGAATCAAAGCTCACATCCAAGTAATGTTGAAGCTCGCGGTAGTCGTTAATAAGCGCGAGCTTTTCTTCGTCTTTCGCTTTGTTTAACTCTTCAATGACTTCTTTGGTTTTGGTCGTCAGATAATCGGTCGCGTCTTTTGAGTACTTTTCTTGCGTTTTGACGAGCTTAATCAGCTTGTCACGAGGGATGGACTCACGCTCAATCGCGGACGCTAATTGATTTCTCAACTCTTCATTTTTTTGGAAAAGTTGTAGCTGAAGCGCATCACGCTCGTCACCGGCCGTTTGCGATAGGCTTTGCGATAAATCGACAATGTCGATGTTCAAGCTATCTATAGAAGCTTCTGCTTCAGAGATAATAGGAGGTTCTGTGCTTTCTGTGGCCTGCACAAAAATAGGGGTCATCATCGCGATGAATAAAGCGAATATCGCTACCCAAGGTGTCTGGCGATTTTTCAGGGGGAAATGAAACGTCATTTTTACCTCGTAGGAAACGAATCCCGATCGGAGCGATCAAGAATCGGAATGTAAAGCCTTGAAATGATATGCCCTAAGTTTACATCACTAAATTGCAAACCGAGCAGCATTTAGTTAATTAAGCGTCAGAGTTCAACAATGACCGTCGTTTTGTCATCACTTATGAGAATCCGGTCTTTTATTGACCCTAAAAGCAAACAAGCCTTTCACTGTTGGTAAAAGGCTTGTTTCAATTTGGCTATGGGCGATTTGGGTGATTCAGAATGTGATCTTCCCAATCCACCACATCAATTTCGTACACCACTTTGTTGCGGACACTTTCGCCCGCCGCGTGCATTGCGGATTTCGAGCCCGTAATCAACGGGTGCCATTCTGGTAATGGCTGATTTTCGGCTAACAGACGGTAAGCACACGTGTGCGGTAACCAAGTGAAATCGTCGATGTCTTCGCGTGTCAGCTTGGTGCACTCTTCGCCAGAGGTAAAGCGATTTGGGTAGTCCTTACATGAACATGTTTTGCTGTTCAGCCAGCTACACGCCACATTGGTGTAGTAGATTTCATCGGTATCTTCATCCATTAGCTTGTGCAAACAACACTTGCCACACCCATCACAAAGAGATTCCCATTCCTCTTCGCTCATGTGTTCTAACGATTTACTTTGCCAAAATGGAGTGCTCATACTTCAGGTCTCACCAAGGGAATTAGGGGCCGATTTATACTCTTCTCGCCGCAAAAGTTCAAGTTTTGAGACGATCTCCAATCGGCATCAAGTATCTAATACGATATTCAACCATTTACAATTAACTGTTCTATCCTTATACGAGTTCGCATTATTTCATTGATCACGAAGGAATTAAGGAGTTTTCATGGGTATCATTTCTTGGATTATTTTGGGCTTGATCGCCGGGGCCTTAGCGAAATGGTTGATGCCAGGAAAAGATGGTGGAGGCTGGATCGCAACCATGTTGCTCGGGATTGCCGGTGCCTTTGTTGGTGGTTTCCTTGGCGGCATTCTTGGATTTGGTGGCGCGACAGGTGTAAACATCGGCAGCATCATTACCGCAACGCTGGGCGCGTTTATTCTGCTGTTTGTTTACAATCGTTTCTTGAGATAATCACAACGGTTTAAAAGCAAAAAGGAGCACTCTATTGAGTGATCCTTTTTATTTTTTCTTAAGCGACTCTTCCAATCCACGTCAAAATGACCATAATTGCCCCCTCAATTTTTAAGAGGTTTACATTATGGATTGTCGATTAGGATGCGGAGCTTGCTGTATTGCGCCAAGTATCTCTTCACCGATACCTGGAATGCCCAAGGGCAAACCAGCAGGTGTTCGTTGCGTGCAACTCAACGATGACAATTTGTGTAAGCTGTTTGGTAAGCCTGAGCGCCCTAAAGTTTGTCACGATTTTAAGCCGTGTCCGGTTGTGTGTGGCAAAACCAACCAAGAAGCGCTCGACAACATCACTGAGCTAGAGCAACTTACTTAATCTATTCTGAGCACCCGTTTAGTCGTTCCCAAGCTCTCGCAAATACAAGTAGATGGTATCGCGCGATATACCAAGATGGTTTGCAACCATTAAAACAGCGTCTTTGTATTTAAAAATTCCTAGGCCATGCAGTCGTGTCACCAGTTCACGGTTGCGTTTAGAAGGCGCAATGGCTTCATTTTCCCACACTTCTGTTTGCACGGTTTCTATCGTACTGATGATGGTTTCATCGATATTACGCGCAAACGTTTCTGGTGAGCGAGCTCCACCAACACAACACTCGGTGTGTTGCTGAGGCAGCATTGCCTTTAAAAACGCCTGCATCGGTGCATCCATATCCACGTTGATACACAGCAAACCAATCGGTTTGTTTTTTGGATTTCTGACAATGGTCGTAATGGAGTGCAAGGTCTTTCCGTTCGACGTTTTCGTCAGGTACGAATCAGAAACGTCCTTGCCCTCTCTTAACTTCATTCTCGCTAAGTTGGTAATTGGGGCACCTTCACTGCGTTCCGTCACGTGCCCATTTGCGATTTTGATGATTTCCGGCGCTTCGGCATCTAAGCTGTGGAGAACCACTTCAGTGTGTTCACCATACATACGTGCAATGCCATCTACGACGTTTTTCATAGAGTTCAAAATATCGAGATCACTCTTGGTGAGTTTCTTTAGTAGCAATGTTACTTCCCTTAGCAAAAACTGGAGGTTAGGCCGACATAATATCGATAATAGATTTGTCAGTATACGGCATACCGAAACGAACCATTGAGCCAACATTTCTTATCGTTTGCTCAACTTCTTCGCCTACTATACCTTGATTCTTAACACTGTGGTTACCCATCGCCATCAAATATGAGCGCACCGCCGTTGTCGACGAAGTACACACTTTCATCGCACAAGAGGACTTCGCACCATCGCACACCATACCTGAACTATCGCTGATGACGTTTTGAATGGCGTAGCATGATTGCTCGAATGTACCACCAGCTAAATACACCAGCGCCATAGATGCCGCCGCACTGGTAACAGTGTTGCCACAAAATGCGGATAACGGTGGGTAATAAGATTTGATGTAAATAGCCCCTAAATGGCTCATGATCAACGCGCGAGCCAACTGTTCTTCGTCGTTTTGGAATACTTCTGCCGCAACTACAACTGGCATTGTCGCGGCAATACCTTGGTTCCCACTGCCGAAATTGCTCATGGCTGGCAACGTCGCCCCTCCCATGCGAGCATCAGACGCCGCGGATGTCATCATCTGTATAC
Source organism: Vibrio sp. YQ_11 (assembly GCF_043103065.1). Classification (NCBI taxonomy): domain Bacteria; kingdom Pseudomonadati; phylum Pseudomonadota; class Gammaproteobacteria; order Vibrionales; family Vibrionaceae; genus Vibrio; species Vibrio sp. YQ_11. Next base: position 201,883 of record NZ_JBICJM010000010.1, read on the forward strand.
GACTCATTAAGTCGTTGCCCAATAAGCCTTGCTCGATGTTGCCTTTTAGCGTGCGTCCAATTTCTAGGCCGTAACCTCGGTCGATACCTTCTTGAGCCAGCAAGGTATTGAGCTCTGCAGCTTGGAGAATGAATTTGATCTCTTCAAAAGGCGCTTGAGTGGCAAACTCATAGATTTGTTTGATCGAAATATCCACACCTTCACAAACAGAAGCGGTTGCAACACGTTGCTGCGGTGGAGCATCAAAAATCACGTCGCCATTGCGCATGATCTGGATAATGTTGGTGTGACCGCCACTGATCGTGACCGAAACAACATCGTCACCAGAAGTGAGCGTTACGCTGCAATAAATGAATTCTTGCGTATCCATGCGCGCTACAGTTACCCGCTCTTCATCTATCAATTGTTGCGCAGCAGCGACATCCTGCTCATTAATCCGAGCCAACACTTCCAGTTCTGCTGTTGGGTCACCGGCTAATGCACCAACTGAGGCGGCAATTTTGAGGCCTATCTTGCCCGTTCCGGGTACGAAAACACCCATCGAGTTTTTAAATAGGTTGTCTGAAACACGCACCTCTATCGCATCAATATCGGATGTGCCTAACTCTTTTCTAGCAACTGCTGCCGCGTACGCAGCAGCAATGGGTTCTGTACATCCTAATGCAGGTTTCACAACTTGCTTAATGATTTGGATATATTGTGTCCATTGCTGGTTCATGCTCTGTTCTCCGTATTACTTTTTATGAGCAATCGCTTCGACTTCAATTAACACGCCAAGAGGCAAATCTTTCACTGCGAAGCAACTGCGTGCCGGACAATCTTGTTGGAAAAACTCTGCGTAGACCTTGTTAAACTCGGCAAAGTCATTAATATTCGATAGGTAACACGTTGTTTTTAAAACAGTATCGACACTGCCACCACCAGCCTCTAAAACGTGCTTCAAGTTAGTAAGAGATTGATGACTTTGTGCACTGATGCCGCCTTCAACTACTTTTCCTGTTGCCTTATCAACGGGTAATTGACCAGAAGTAAAAATCAAATCGCCATAGCTAGTGCCATGTGAATAAGGTCCGATAGCAGCAGGCGCGTGTTCAGATGAAATCAATTCTTTCATTTTCAAATCCTCACATAAATTTTATTTTTTATTAAGAAGCTTCTAATGTAACTTCCGTATTAGCGTTATTTTTTCAATTAAATATGAATTAAACAACTAGAACAGATCACAAAATTCGTCAAAAAATCCAATTTATTTGAACTTTTTCGCCAAGATCTCAAATTTATCTGAATTTTCCACAAAAAAATTGGTGATATATGTTTTCTCAATTAAATTTGAGAAAAATTCATACTAACAAGAGAAACAATAAAATGAGCGTGACAGCACCTACACAAACCTTACCTATCGGTAAAGAGCCACCGCACGTAAAAGCAGGCATGGCCCTAGACGAGTGGAAAGCCGCGACCAAGTTTGATAGCACAGACTGGGGATGGGTGATCATGAGTATCGGCATGGCAATCGGTGCCGGTATTGTCTTTTTACCAGTAAAAGTAGGCGTATTGGGCCTTTGGGTATTCTTGGCCTCTGCCGTGATCGGCTACCCAGCGATGTACTTGTTCCAACGCCTTTTCATCAACACTCTCTCAAGTTCACCAAAGTGCCAAGATTACGCTGGCGTTATTTCCGGTTACCTTGGTAACAAATGGGGGGCGTTATTAGGTGTGCTGTACTTCATCATGTTGGTGATTTGGGTCTTTGTTTACTCAACAGCCATCAACAATGACTCGGCATCTTTCCTACATAGTTTTGGCATCACAGAAGGTTTACTGTCTGAAAACCCGCTATATGGTCTGGCTTTAGTGTGCGCGCTGGTCGCTATTGCATCTCGTGGCGAAAAGATTTTGTTTAAGGTCAGTACTGGTCTTGTGCTGATTAAACTTTGTACCGTTGCATTACTTGGCGTCATGATGATCGAAAAATGGGATGTAGCGAATGTCGGTGCGATTCCAGAAACAGGCGCTGGTTTGAAAGATGCAATTGAGCTACTGCCGTTTACTCTAACGTCTATTCTCTTTATTCAAAGCTTGAGCCCAATGGTGATCTCATACCGCTCAAAAGAAAAATCGATTGAGGTTGCTCGCTTTAAAGCCATGCGCGCAATGAAAATTGCTTTCGGTATCTTGTTTGTGACGGTCTTCTTCTATGCGATTTCCTTTACGCTTGCGATGTCACATGAACAAGCGGTTAAAGCAGCAGAAGAGAACATCTCTGCTCTTGCGATGGTTGCGCAAGGTATGGACGGCACGACGCTAAAACTAATGAGTTTAATGCTGAATATTTTCTCAGTAATGACTGCGTTTTTTGGTGTGTACTTGGGTTTCCGCGATTCTTGCCAAGGTCTAGCGATGCTGGCTCTAAAAAAGGTCATGCCTGAAGAGAAGATCAATAAAGACTTGGTCACCAAAGGAATCATTCTCTTTGCGATTCTCATGGCGTGGGGTGCAATTGTATTGAATCTACCAGTTCTGAGCTTCACATCAGTATGTAGCCCTATCTTTGGTTTGATTGGCTGTTTGATTCCAGCTTACCTTGTCTATCAAGTGCCTTCTTTACACAAATACAAAGGCGCGTCGCTTTACTTGATTATTGCTACTGGTATTTTGCTGTGCGTATCGCCTTTCGTCGCATTTAGTTAAAACCTACGTTGCCTTGGCTGTTACTCAGTTAGTGATGGCCAAGGCAAACTGAAGATTCAGCCTCTCTTCTCCCTGCTTTTATCTCATCCTTGAGAACTCTTGCCACATACCGTCCTATTTGCAGTTTTTACGCGATCTCCCTCACACTTTATTGACAATTCTCGACTATGTTCAGCGGGTCATTTAATTAGAAATTAGGAAATAACATGAACAAGTATTTGGCTGAGGCTTTTGGTACGTTCTGGCTAGTATTGGGCGGCTGCGGTAGCGCAGTGTTGGCTGCAGGTTTTCCAGATGTTGGTATTGGTCTGCTGGGTGTCGCTCTGGCCTTTGGTTTAACCGTTTTAACCATGGCATTTGCAATCGGTCATATTTCAGGTTGCCATTTGAACCCTGCAGTGACGGTTGGCCTTTGGGCTGGCGGTCGTTTTGATACAAAAGACGTTGCGCCTTACATCATCGCACAAGTGATCGGCGGGCTGATCGCTGGTGGTATTCTTTATGTCATCGCGACAGGACAAGCTGGATTTGATGTTGTTGGTTCTGGCTTTGCCGCCAACGGTTATGGTGAACACTCACCAGGTCAGTACTCAATGCTTGCTGCGTTAGTTTCTGAAATCGTGATGACGATGATGTTCCTTATCGTTATCATGGGGGCGACAGACAAACGTGCACCTCAAGGTTTCGCGCCTATTGCAATTGGTTTGTGTCTGACTCTTATTCACCTGATCAGCATTCCTGTGACTAATACCTCAGTAAACCCAGCTCGTAGTACAGCCGTCGCAATGTATGTAGGTGACTGGGCAGTTTCTCAGTTATGGCTGTTCTGGGTTGCGCCTATTGTGGGTGGCGTACTTGGTGCGGTTATCTACAAAAACCTGCTTGGTAAAGAATCAAACGATTAATCGTTCCCAACTCCCAAGATCAAAAAAGCCGCTGAATTCAGCGGCTTTTTATTAAATCTTATGTCGACCCAATAATGAGTGTGACAAGGTCGTGCCATCTACGAGCTCAAGCTCCCCACCTACAGGCACACCGTGCGCGATACGGCTAGCTTCGACTTGGTGCTCTCTGCACAACTCCGCAATATAGTGAGCAGTAGCTTCTCCCTCAACCGTTGGGTTGGTTGCAAGGATCACTTCAGAAATATCACCTCGACGTAGACGATAATCAAGCACGTCTAAACCAATATCACTTGGACCGATGCCATCAAGCGGAGACAAATGCCCCATAAGCACAAAGTATCGACCGGAGTATTGACCCGTCGCTTCGACTGCTGCGATATCTGCCGGGCTTTCTACTACACAAATTTGGCCGTTTTCTTGGCGTTTTGGGTTAGTACAAATGTGGCAAACTTCTTCTTCAGTAAAAGTTCGACATTCAGCACAGTGACCAATTTCGGTCATTGACTGACTCAGCGCATCTGCCAGTTGCAGACCGCCTTTTCTATCACGCTGTAACAAATGAAAGGCCATACGTTGCGCCGACTTGGGACCTACCCCAGGTAGACAACGTAAGGCCTCCATCAATTGTTCCAGCATATGACTGGTACGCATTGAAAATCCGCTTAATTAGATGTCAGCAGATTAGAATGGCATTTTCATACCTGGTGGTAGTTGCATACCGCCAGTTACAGAAGCCATTTTCTCTTTTTGAGTTTCTTCAACGCGACGTGCTGCATCGTTGAATGCCGCAGCGATAAGATCTTCAAGCATTTCTTTGTCGTCTTCCATCAAGCTTTCATCGATGTCAACACGACGCACACTGTGGCTACCAGTGATTGTTACTTTAACTAGACCAGCACCAGACTCGCCAGTTACTTCCATATTCGCGATTTCTTCTTGAAGCTTTTGCATGCGCTCTTGCATTTGCTGGGCTTGCTTCATTAGGTTGCCCATACCGCCTTTACCAAACATGTTTATCTCTCTGGTTTAATTGGGTGTTGCATCAGTTAATGGGGTTATCACTTGACGTTTTCAACCCCATTCCGTTTGTTAGTTAGATAGGGCGCACACTATCTTTATCAAGCTCTGCAGCAAAACGACGCTCGATAAAGTCGACATTCGGGTCGTTCTCCAAGCTGTTCAGCGCTTGTTGTAACTTCTCTTGATAAAGCCTGTCTCTCAGTTCAAGTGGTGTTTCGCCACTCTCTCCTACTTCGATACTCAAGTGACACTCTTCACCTAAAACCGTGTTTAGTGCGTTAAGCAGCTCACTTTGAGCTCTATCTGTATTTAAGTGTGCTTGGCTGCTTCTCAACTGTAAAGAAACGGTCGAGCCTTCTTTACTATAGTGAGAGTTTAGCGCAAGTTGTTCCACCAGCTTAGGCAGGTTCATCAAACTGATCATTTTCGCCCACTCGTTTTGTTCAAGTGACTCATCAATCAGCTTTTGTGCCATTTCTGGTGTTTTTTCATGCTCAAGCGCTTGCTTGAGCTGCGTAGGTGTCAGCTTAGTATTAACTTTCGTCTCAACAGGCTTACTTGGACGCCAGCGATACGCTTCTTCAACTTCTGGTTCAGTAGGCTTTGGCGTTGAGTTTGGCGACACCTGCGCGGAATTGCCATGCAATTGCGCTACTCGGTCGATGACCGATTCTGGTTTTGCAGATGCCGCTTTAGGCTTTTTTGTGCCACCATTTTGCGTTGTGTTTTGCTGTAAACCCTGCTTACGCTGTGAACGTAATTGATGACGTAAGCCTGCCGCACCCATTCTTGATGGCGCAGGTGCGCTTTCTTGCTGAGGTTGAGCCTCTGGCGCTGGGTTTTCGCTCATTGGCGGAGCCATGTCGTACTGAGGAGGCGACATATCATAACCACCAGTCTGATAATCTGGCTGATATTGTGGCTCTTCATTCATTGACGCAGGCTGATTCACTGACGGACGAACGGGCTGCGAAACAGATTGTTGTGCTTGCACTGGATTTGGGCGCGACTGCTGTTGTGCTACCGGAGCCTGCTGTGCTGGCGCTGAATTCGTTAGACTCGCATTTGGCATCTGACTCAACTGAGGTTGAGATCCTGCGGTAACGATATTTGCACCGTTATTCGCTGATGGACGAAAAGCCAACATACGTAAGACGATCATCTCCATACCAACACGGCCATTTGGAGACAGCGTCAGATCTTCACGACCTTTTAGCGCAATTTGATAGTAAAGCTGCACATCTTGTGGGCTGAGCGCTTTACTTAATAATTCGATTTTTTCTGCATCAGGCTGTGCTCGGTCTAGTGACGCAGGCAGTGCTTGATACATAGCGATGCGATGTAACTGCGTCGCGATTTGTTGCAATAAACCGTCCCACTCAACACCATTCGCCGCCAATTGGTGGATTTTATCCATGGCTTGTTGAGGTTGTTTACTGCTGATCGACTCAAGCAAGTGAATCGCTTGATCCGTATCGATGGTTCCCAGCATGTGGCTAACGATGTCGGTTTGCACCGCACCATTGCCTAAAGCAATCGCTTGGTCGGTCAAACTCAGCGCATCACGCATACTCCCATCAGCTGCATGGGAGATCATACCGAGCGCTTTGGACTCTGCTGAAACCTGCTCTTGACCCAAAATGTAGTCAAGTTGCTGATGAATATCATCAACACTGATTGGCTTGAGATGGAACTGCAGACAACGAGATAAAATGGTAACTGGCAGCTTCTGTGGATCGGTTGTTGCGAGCAAAAACTTCACATACTCTGGCGGCTCTTCCAAGGTTTTTAATAACGCATTGAAAGAGTGACGCGACAGCATGTGCACCTCATCGATGAGGTACACTTTAAAACGTCCACGAGCGGGTTTGTATTGAACGTTGTCTAGCAGTTCGCGAGTATCTTCAACTTTAGTACGTGATGCCGCGTCAATCTCAAGCAAGTCAACAAAGCGACCTTCATCAATCTCTCGGCAGGTAGCACATTCACCACATGGTGTGGCGGTGATACCAGTCTCACAGTTCAACCCTTTGGCAAACAAACGGCCGATACTGGTTTTACCCACACCACGCGTCCCACTGAATAGGTAAGCATGATGTAAACGGTTTTGCGCCAATGCGTTTTCCAGTGCCGTTAGAACATGTTTTTGCCCTACGACTTGGTCAAACTTATTAGGACGCCATTTTCGCGCTAAAGCTAAATAACTCATTGAATGTATTAATGTCCTTCAAAATCGCAAATGCTGAATACGTTTAGGCCTAATGCTTCTAAACGCTTATCACCACCGATTTCTGGTAGGTTGATAACGAACGCTGCGTGTTCAACTTCACCACCAAGTTGGCGAATTAACTTGGTCGTTGCCTCAATCGTGCCACCTGTCGCCAGCAAGTCATCCACAACCAATACTTTATCGCCTTCTACGATAGCGTCTGTGTGAATTTCTAGCGTATCAATGCCGTATTCTAGTTCATAAGATTGAGCAATGGTCGGGCGAGGTAGTTTGCCTGGCTTACGCACTGGAACAAAACCAACACCTAGCTCAAGCGCTAGCGGCGCACCAAATAGGAAACCGCGCGCTTCTGTGCCCACAACCTTTGTGAAGCCCATGTCTTTGTAGCGTTCAACCAGCAGACCGATGGTTGCTTGATACGCTTTTGCGTCTTCTAATAGACTTGTTACGTCGCGGAAAAGAATGCCTGGTTTTGGGTAATCTTGGATGCTTTTGATGCTAGATTTGATCAGCGAAATTGTTTCTGTAGTCATAATACCGATTTACTTAGATTGGCTCATCACCCTCTATTCTAATCACAGTATCACGAGGGCAACGAACAATAGGTTTTCACCGCTATGTGCCTATTTTCTTAAAAGTCACAGGCGCTGAAAATACAAACGCCCACTCGAAGAGCGGGCACACTATTCTCTACAATCTTAGTGATTTTCTTCTCTGTCAGCAACCAACTCAATCACAGGTAGGCGCATAAACCAACTGAGTAAAACGATTAGCATCACTAAAAGAGCAATTTTTACCCAGATGATGGGGGCTACGATGATAGAAACGGTGAAACTAAGAATGATAAAAACCGCACCACGTTGTTTGACTTTAGGGCTCACCGCTCGATGACGATGCCAATTGTCTAAAATAGGGCCGAAGGTTTTGTGATTGTGTAACCAATGATGAAATGCAGGGCTGCCGCGCATAAAACAAGCGCTTGCTAGCAAGATAAAAGGAGTGGTCGGTAAGAGAGGAAGGGCGATGCCGGCAATGCCAAGCGCTATACAGAGTCCACCAACAATATTGAAGAAGTAACGCTTAATACGAATGGTGAACTCCAATACACAATAGCTAGATTAAAAGCCTGCGTAACCGTTTATTACACGAAGCCAGGTTAGCGTTGCAGGTAGAGTTGGGATCAAAAGTACTGCAATGAAACCTAAAAAGTAAAAAATATTATAAGGCTCTTTAAAATCTTTGTCTGCCATGATGTTTCTTCTCACTAGTTGACTTTGCTTCTCCCAACACGCAGCGTTAAATTAACGTTGCATAAATGGGTCATTATTGTTTTAGGCGCTGACTATACCTTAAACAACTCCATCTAAACACCAACAAAAAGTAAGGTTATAAAATCATCAGTTATAGAACGACAGATTCAGGAAAGAAGAAAGCAGCACATTACATGCTGCTTTCACCATATTAATTAAAGACAAGATCCGAGTTTGGCTTTCTAAACGAGTCGATTCACTCGAGTAATATTCAGGCTGAAACTGGATGCACCTAAACAACCTATCGACAACTGACCTGTTGTCTTCAGCGGTAAATCTCGGGTGATGAAGTTTTTCATGCTACCATCGCCCAGTCGATTGCCTGCCGCAATATGTTGATTTTCATGTCCATCCGCCCATTGGCTGTCCAAACCAGCAGGTAAAAGTGACACGGTTGAAGAAGCTAAATCCGCCACACCAAATACCGCCTTCACCGCACCAGCACAATCTGAGCACTCAATGCCCTTCTCCATGATGTTTACCATGTCTTTCAGATCCGCACTGAAACTTTTTAAGTTTCTTAGGTAATCATCAAACAAAGCTCTCACCAGTAGCGTTGTCGCTACACCTCCATTTTCTTGGGAAGCAGAGTCCACTATGTAGAAAGCAAACTGTCCATTCATCAACCAGCGATAATCAAACACCAAAGGCATCAAATCTGCCGACTGTAGTAACCGATAAGAACAACGCCAGTCACCTTGAGAGGCGTCTTTGTCTGGCAACAACGCATGCAGCAGATCTCTCGCTGCATTTGGGTTTTGTTGCAAGTACTCTAAATGCCAGTGCAGCTCTTGCTCATCTGGAATTTCTCCACCATCATCTACGCGGAACCACTGGCTTGAAAAGTCACGCTGTTCGGCAAAATGACAATCTGAGTCCTCAAGCGTATTGTCAATCGCTTGCGACAAATGTTCATAATTCCCTATCGGTTTTGGAAGAAAGTCTTTAATACCAAAACGCAACGCTTTCGCGACATCAGACATTTCATCTGTGCCAGACACCACAATAAGCGGTAACGATGGATACTCAAGACTGACTTCTTCTACGAATTCTATGCCATCTAATACGGGCATAGACAAATCACACAAGACGAGATCGGGTTGGCATTCCCTGAGTTGATGAAGAGCCTCTAGGCCATTTTCAGCTTCTACTACTTTGAAACCCTGACTTTCTAAATAAGCATTGGTTACGTTACGAAATATCGGATCATCGTCCACTAACATGATCAGTTTCCGATTAACCACTTCCTGTGCCGAGACCATTGCCGTTTGACTGTGAGTCTTGAACATACCTTTACACCTCACAAAGCTTAGTCAAAAAACAAAATTATTTAAGTTATTATTTTTGTTGTGTTTGCATAGGCAAAACGTTGCGCAGCAAGACTTGAAGCGGTTTCGCCTTGTTATAAAACGTAGCTTGAAAAAGTCATTTATACAAATTGTCAGTATTTACTCCAAGGCTCTTGCTGTGTTCAAATGATGCAACATGTTGACTTAAAGCAAGCTTTAATCACAAAGTTAATTATAAATTAGCCACAATTGGTAATTTAATGTGTCTGGAAATATGAAATTAGATGATTTGAACCTGTTTCGACTGGTTGTCGAAAATGGGAGCTATACCGCAACTTCGCGAAAAACCATGATCCCGGTGGCAACCATCACCCGACGCATTCAAGCGCTAGAAGACTCTGTCAATCTTCGACTATTGAACCGTCACGCACGTAAGCTTTCTCTGACTGAAGCAGGAGAACGTTTTTACCATGAATGCTCTCCCCTACTTCAAAGGCTGACATCAACCGCGGAAGAAATCACCGATGACTGCCGCGGTGCATCAGGCAAAATTAAAATTTCTGCGCCTTACAATCTGACCAAGCGCATGATGATGCCGATGTTTAATGACTTCATGAAGAAGTATCCGGATATCAATATCGAGCTGACGACAGAGAACAACGCAGATCAATTAGACCCAACGGAATGGGATGTTATTTTCCGTGTAGGTCCGCAACGAGATTCCAGCCTAATTGCTCGTAAAATTGGCGAAGTAAAAGATATTTTGGTTGCCAGCCAAGACTATCTAGCAGCCAACCCTGCGCCAAACCACGCAGAAGAGCTCTCAAACCACTCTTTGCTAAAAGGCTACCCACTTATCAAGTGGACACTGATCAACAGCAAAGGTGAGTCTGTGGTGAACGTAGAGCGTGGTCGTTTCCAAGCCAACGCACTCAATGTTGTTCGCAGTGCTTGTTCAGAAGGTCTAGGTATTACATTAATGCCTGATGTGATGATTAAGGAATACATCGAAAGTGGTGAATTGTTGCGAGTATTGCCAGATTGGAGCGCAAACCCGCGCGACATCTACATGCTGTACAACCACAAAGATCACTTGCCAGAGAAAGTGCGTCTGTTCATCGACTTTGTGATTGCCTACAACATTCACTAAAAAATAAAAACCAGAGCCTAGGCTCTGGTTTTTTTAATCCCGATAATGATGGCGCAGATTTACGCGCCTTCGTTGTGCAGCTCTAGGTTCGCTAGATCTTGCTGAATTTCACGTTGCGTTTTTGCATCGTCATTACGCAAACCATCTAGGAAGTCGAGGTATTGTTGATCGATATCGCCAGTTACGTATTCACCATTAAATACTGATGTATCGAACTGCGTGATATCTTGGTTACCTAAACCTACCGCTTCAACTAAGTCATCTAGACGTTGGTAAATAAGCGCATCCGCACCAATCTGCTTACAAATGGTTTCGTTGTCACGACCATGAGCAATCAGCTCTGTCGCGCTCGGCATATCGATACCGTAAACGTTAGGGAAGCGAACTTCTGGTGCAGCAGACACCATGTACACTTTCTTCGCGCCGGAGTCGCGAGCCATCTCAATGATCTGTTCTGATGTCGTACCGCGGACGATAGAGTCATCCACCAGCAACACGTTCTTATCTTTGAACTCAGAGCGGATAGCGTTTAGCTTGCGACGCACTGATTTCTTACGTTGTTGCTGACCAGGCATGATAAACGTGCGGCCAACGTAACGGTTTTTAACAAAGCCTTGGCGGTAAGGAATATCGATCGCTTGAGCAATTTGTAGTGCGATATCGCAAGAGGTTTCAGGAATCGGGATTACGACGTCGATATCAAGATCGGCGTAATCTTCACGAATTCGCTCACCCAGCTTTTTGCCCATTTCAACGCGAGCACTGTACACAGAGATTTTATCGATGAAAGAATCAGGACGCGCAAAGTAAACAAATTCAAAAATACAAGGATTTAGCTTTGGATTGTCTGCACATTGCTTAGTGAACAGCTCACCTTCAAATGTCGCATACACCGCTTCACCCGGAGCTACGTCACGTACGAAGTCAAAACCGACCGCATCCAACGCAACAGACTCTGATGCAACCATGTATTCCGTGCGACCAGCGACTTCACGCTTGCCTAAACAAAGAGGGCGAATACCATGCGGGTCACGAAACGCAATCATACCGTGGCCGATGATCATCGCAGTTACTGCATAAGCGCCGCGAATAGTACGGTGCACATTGGTAACAGCGCGAAATACATCTTCTGCAGTCACATTGCCTTTTACTGTGTCAATTTCGTGTGCAAGTACGTTGAGCAGCACTTCTGAATCAGAAGTGGTGTTGATGTGGCGGCGATCTTTTTCAAACAGTTTCTGACGAACTTCGTGAGCGTTGGTCAAGTTACCGTTGTGGGCAAGTGTAATACCGAAAGGAGAGTTTACGTAGAAAGGCTGGGCTTCTGAGGCGCTTGAACTACCCGCAGTTGGGTAACGAACGTGGCCGATACCGACCTCACCTTGCAAGCGCTGCATGTGTCTTGCTTCGAATACATCCTTGACTAAACCGTTCGCCTTACGCAGACGAAAACGATTGCTTTCTATGGTGCAAATACCAGCGGCATCTTGGCCACGATGCTGTAACACCGTTAACGCGTCATAAATAGACTGGTTTACAGGCGTTGTGCCCACGATTCCAACAATACCACACATGTCCTAATCCTCGATTTGCGACAGTAGCTGGCACTACTAGATAGTGCCAGACAGAAAACTTGATGTTGCTTGTAAATGCTCGAAGAATGGGGCGATGATACGGCTGAACTCAGGGATCAACTGTGACTCTTTCCACCAATCCGAGCTTGGGAATGCAGTAAACGCATCCATAAAAAACAGCACCGCAGAAACAATTAAGACTCCGCGTAAACCACCAAATACAATTCCTAGAATTCGGTCAGTACCTGATAGCCCTGTTTTTTGTACCAGTTGACCAATGACGTAATTCACCACTGCACCAACTACCAAGGTTGCGACGAATAACGCCGCAATTGCGGCTCCGTTGCGAAACATATCATCTTTGATATTGGTGAAGTACACCGCCAATTTGGCGTAGTAGTTACTGGAGATAAAAAACGCTCCGAACCAAATAACCAAAGACAAAGCTTCTTTAGCAAAACCGCGAACTAAACTGATCAGAGCTGAAAATCCGATCACACCTAAAATGATAAAATCTATCCAATTCATGTTTTCTTCATCTTAAGTTGGCGCGCATTTTAACAGAAAAAATGCTGACGCAAACGTTTTCTTATGGATTTAATGGCTTAAATTTAAGCAATTGGCCTTTTGAACCGGTAATTTTTTGTAATTCTTGAACTTGTCGTTCAAGTTTACTTTTTGACACATCAGGGCCAACAATTACTCGAGTAAAGTCGTTCTCTTTTTTCGTATGAGCCTGGTAACCACGCTTCTGCAAATCCGCAACGAGCGCCTCTGCATTTTCGTGATTCTTCAGCGCCATCAACTGAATGATCCACGCAGAATCTTCATATTGATTTTTTTCTTCAACTGGACGAACAGCAATTTCAACCTGCTCTGGCTGTTTTGGTTGCTTTACTTCGACGGGTTGTGGCGTAGGTTCAGGTTTCTGCTCCGGCTGAGAGGCGTTAACCTGACGCTCTTCTGACTCTTGCACGACCGCCTCTACTGGTGATTCTGGTAGCGCAATGTCATCTTCTACTGGCTCTAAGATCTCGAAGTTTTCCACATCACTATCAAGTTCAGGTTTGATAGGAATGCTGGCAAATTCTTCTTTGTAGTGCAGTTTTTTACCATCTAGAACATCAGGGAGAACAATGACTCCCACTGCGACTAGAATGATGGTGCCGACTAAACGACTTTGGAATTTACTTGCCATCAAGTTACCTTTGATTACTTATTCTTTGATTGCCAATGCTCCAATACCTCACCTACGGTATGGAATGAGCCTGCGACCAACACAACATCGTTTGAAGCAGCGCTGCTTAATGCACTCTCAAAGGCTTCAACCGGTGTTTGGAACTGAACTTGCCCTTGCGGTAGGTATTGGCACAATTCATCCGCCGTTGCAGCTCGTGGCCCAGTCAACGATGCTGGATACCAATGCGTCGCGATAGGCTTAAGCGCGGCCAATGTCGCTTTGATGTCTTTATCATGCAGCATTGCAATCACAACGTGGATAGTTTTCCCCGCGTACTGAGTTTTCACCTTTTCAACTAAATACTCAGCAGAATGAGGGTTATGCGCCACGTCCAACACAATTTCTGGCTCGTGTTGAAGCAACTGCATTCGACCCGCGAGTCGAGCATTATTCAAGCCATTCACGATGTTTATGTCAGTGATTTGCAATTCCGATGCGCCTAGAGCCATTAAAGCAGTGGCAGCATTTGGAAGCGGTAGCGAAGGCAGAGGAAGATCCTCAAGCGCAAAAGCACCACTACTCCACTTCCAACCTTTCTCAGTTAGAGCGTAGTCAAACTGGATGCCGACTTGGAAGAATTCAGCGCCGATATCATCAGCATGGGCTACAACCGTCGCTGGAGGCAGTGGTTGACCACAAATCGCGGGTTTACCTGCGCGGTAGATGCCCGCTTTTTCAAAGCCGATAACATTGATGTCGTCACCAAGCCAATCTACATGGTCGATCGCCAGGCTGGTGATCACTGACACATCGTGATCAACGACGTTTGTTGCATCTAGTCGCCCACCTAAACCAACTTCAAGAAGCACTACATCGACGTTTTCGACTTGGAAAATACGCAGCGCTGCAAGCGTGCCGAACTCGAACAGACTTAAACTGATGTTACCACGTTGTTTTTCTACATAGTCAAACGCTTCACAGTGCTTAGCATCTTCCACGTCTACACCATTAATGCGCACACGCTCGTTATAACGAATCAGATGAGGAGAACTGTAAACGCCTACCGAATAGCCAGCGTCGAGTAAGATCGCTTCCATTAGCGCACACGTTGAGCCCTTGCCATTGGTTCCGGCAACAGTGATTACGGTGGGAGCAGGTTTGGTGAGATTGGCTTTTGTCGCTACCGCTTGAACGCGGTCTAAGCCTAAATCGATAGCTGAGGAATGAATATTTGATAAATAATCAAGCCACATCGCTAAAGGAGATGTGGCTTGAGGAATTGGGTTTTGGGTCATCTAACTTTAACCATTAATTTCTTTGGCTTTATGTTAGTTGTTACTTTACCCTTTTTCGTCCACTTCTGGTACAGAATATGGTTCTTCATTTGGAGATTCGTTAACCGAAACCACCAATGGAGACTTGTGGTTAGTCATCTTAGCGATAAGACCACCCACACGTTGACGCATTTCACGACGGTCAACGATCATATCAATTGCACCGTGCTCAAGCAGGAATTCGCTACGTTGGAAACCTTCAGGAAGATCTTCACGTACCGTTTGCTCGATTACACGACGACCAGCAAAGCCGATCAACGCTTTAGGCTCACCAATGTTGATGTCGCCCAGCATCGCCAAACTTGCCGATACACCGCCCATGGTTGGGTCAGTAAGAACCGAAATAAATGGCAGGCCTTTTTCTGACAGACGCTCAAGTGCCGCACTGGTTTTCGCCATTTGCATTAGAGACATCAACGCCTCTTGCATGCGAGCGCCGCCACTTGCAGAGAAACACACAAGCGCGCAGTTGTTCTCGATTGCGGCTTCTACTGCTTTAACAAAGCGAGCACCAACCACAGAGCCCATTGAACCGCCCATGAAAGAGAATTCAAACGCACACGCTACTAGAGGCATGCCTAATAGCTCACCTTGCATAACGATCAGCGCGTCTTTCTCGCCACTGCTCTTTTGTGCTGCGGAGATACGCTCTTTGTATCGCTTAGAATCTTTAAACTTCAGTTTGTCTTGAGGCTCAAGCTCAGTGCCTAGCTCAACACGGTTACCTTCGTCCAAGAATGTTTCCAAACGACGACGCGCTTTCATACGCATGTGATGGTTACACTTAGGACAAACTTCTAGATTACGCTCAAGTTCAGCATGGTAAAGAACCTGCTCACAAGAGGTACATTTCGTCCACACACCTTCTGGGATAGAAGCTTTACGTGAACTAACTAGGTTACTTTTCTCTAAAATCTTTTCAAGCCAACTCATGGAAGACCTTTTCTCTCAACTCTTCCGCTTCATTGCGAAAGATATAAATTCGAAATAATACCGACGGATTAAACCATATCTTGCGACGAGTGTAGATAAAAAACTGGTTGTACCTATTTTCGATATCGTTAATTACTGATGTTATGCGGCTACACTACCGATATTTTGAAGCAAGTTTGTGAATTTAGTTCAAATTATCTGGCAAAAACAGCGGACCAATCGGCACGCAAGGCAATTCAAATTCTTCTGGATAATCGACATCGACTAAGTACAAACCTTCAGCCTTCGCTGTTGCACCTGCAAGTTTGCGATCTTTTGCCTCAAGCAACCACTTGATCCACTCTGGTTTTTCTTCACCACGACCAACTTTAATCAGGCTACCTGTGATGTTTCGAACCATGTGGTGAACGAACGCGTTCGCTTTAATGTCGATAACAACATAATCACCATGACGAGTGACGTTTAAATGCATCAAATTACGACACGGACTCAACGACTGACAATGCGCTGCACGGAATGATGAAAAGTCATTTTCACCTAACAAATATTGCCCGGCTTCATGCATTTTCTTTTCATCTAGCTCGCCGTGATAATGGCTCACACCCGAGTTCAAAATGCCTGGGCGCAATGCGTGATTAAAAATGATGTAGCGGTAACGACGCGCTGTTGCTGAGAATCGCGCGTGGAAGTCATCAGGAACTTCTTTTGCCCAGCGAACAGCGATGTCACTTGGCATGTTCGCATTTGCGCCCATAGTCCAAGCCACCATTTTTCGATTAACGTTGGTATCAAAGTGAACAACTTGTCCCGTACCATGTACACCCGCATCAGTACGACCTGCACACTGCACTTCGACAGGGTGGTTCGCAACGATGGACAACGCTTTCTCTAGTTCTTCTTGAACACTTTTCACTTCTCTTTGGCGTTGCCAACCAAAATAATTTGTACCGTTGTATTCGATACCTAATGCGATTCTCATCTTAACCTTCGAACTCTAAAATGGGGCGGGAAGTATATACTCAAGTCCCTTCAGATACAAAAAGGGCAGCTCTCGCCACCCTTTTTGATTTATCGACCGTTTATGGTATCGATGAGGTTTTTCGCTTCTCGGCGAATGTCATCTTCACCGTAAACTATCGCCTCTTCTAACAGTTTGATCGCACCTTGAGGATCGTTCATTTCAAGGTAGATTTTAGCAAGGTCCAACTTACCTGCTGCTTCTGCATTGGTATCTACATCAACGTCACCGATATCACCAATCACATCAGGGAACTCATTCAAACCGACATCGAGCATCAGTTCTTGCTCTTCAAACTCACCACCTTCTTTGTCCACTTGAGCCATCAGTTCATCAATAGTCATAAACTGATTTTTCTTAGGGTCAAAGTCATCAAGATCTTCCTGCTCGGCCCAGTTCTCTTGCGCGATTTCAGGTTGAGTCAGCGCTTCGCTCGAACTCCACACTTCTTGCTGGTCTTCAGGGACTTCTTCCGTAACCGATGGTTCAGGCATGTCTGATGCTGGCTTAAAACCATCCCAGTCATCACCGACATCCAACATAGTTTCGAAATCCATGCCTGCACTTGCAATGGTGTCGCTGTCGAGTTTGCCATCAAACGCTTCAGCACTTGGCTCATCTGCAAGTAAGTTAGCCATCGTTGATTCATCAAAATCGTCTAACTCAGATGGAGATTCAATAGCAGTTGGCTGCTCTACCTCTTGATCAAAACTGTTTTGAGCGAAGACTTCAAAAAGCGCATCATGGTCATTATCTGCCTGGAGAATTGGCTTAGGCGCAACTTTTGATTCTGATGAAGATGATGCTTCAGCCATAGCCGCTATAGCATCTTCTTCACTGAACTCTGGCAGTTCAGTATCATCGAAGTTGAACTCTTCTTCCGCTTCGGCTGCTGGTGCTGCCGCTTGACGTTCAGATTCTGGTAGCTCAGGTTCATCAGCCATAGATGCTAATGCATCTTCTTCGTCGAACTCTGGTAATTCCAGTTCGTCGAAGTTGAATTCTTCTTCCGCTTCGGCCATTGGTGCTGCCGCTTCACGTTCAGATTCTGGCAACTTCGGCTCATCGGCCATAGATGCTAACGCATCTTCTTCGTCGAACTCTGGCAGTTCCAGTTCGTCGAAGTTGAAATCTTCTTCCGCGTCAACGGTTGGCGCTGCGGCTTGAACTTCAGCTTCTGGTAGCTCAGGCTCATCGGCCATTGAAGCTAACGCATCTTCTTCGTCGAACTCTGGCAGTTCCAATTCATCAAAGTTGAACTCGTCCTCATCAACGTCAGTGGACGTTGCCGCGACAGGTTCTTGTTCAAGTTTGTTTTCAGCTTCAGGCTCAACGTCGTCTAGCAACCAGTCTTCTTCTTGAGGAACGCCAAATTCATTCTCAACGGTATTCGGCGTTGGCGTGAATGCAGGTTCTTCCTCTTTACTGGTAATTTCTGGTTCAGTCTGTTCGTCGCGAAGTTGATACTCACCATTTTCAGAGGACAGCTCTTCAGCCGATGGCATCAAATTTTCTTTGACAGATGAGTTTTCTAACTCTTCAGCAAAACCTTCTTTGCCTTCCAGAAGTGCGTCTAGCTCGGCGGCAAAATCTGCACTTTCTTGCTCAGTTTCTTCAAGAACGGTGTTGTCAGATTCAAACAGTTCATCCAGCTCAGTCATCAGAGGATCATGCTCTGGTGACATTTCCTCAAGATCACCTAAGAAGTCATTGCTATTAAACGGGACGCTTTCTTCTTGGAATGATTTCGTTAGTTCTGGTTCTGATGCAGCCGGTGGTTGTGGCTGCGCCTCGCTCAGTAGAGCGTCGATATCTAAGCCAGATTCAAGTTCTAACTCTGAGGCGTCTTCTTCAACCTGCACGGTTAGCGGCTTTTCTTCTTCTGGCTCAAGCGCTTTATTTTGTTCCGTTTGAGGCTCAATCTCTTCAAAACCAAAATCAGCCACCAAGTCATCGTCTAACTGACTCTCATCAGCAGTGACTACCTCATCCTCACGAATCAAATCATCGAATGGGTCAAGCTCGCTCGTGGTCTCGTCTTCTAAAACGGGCTCATCATCGTCGTCTTGCAGTAACTCATCGAGTAAATCAACGCTGTTTTCGTCGAGTTCCTCAATTACTTCTTCAGCCTCAAAATCAGATAGCGCTTCCAATTCGTTGAGCGGATCGAACTCTTCCTCGGTTTCGTCTTCATCGAAATCGATCAATTCGTCGAGTAGCTCAGTGCTGTTTTCATCGATATCGGTGTCATCAGTCAAACCCGCCAGACTTTCGAGTTCATCAAGTGGGTCAAGCTCAGTTGATGTTTCTTCTGCTGGTTGATCGTATTGAGCTAATAGCTTATCAATATCGTCATCCGACGCCTCTCCTGCCGAGAAATCCTCGTCTGAGACTTGCGGCTCTGGCTTGGTATCTTCAACGTCAAGATCTAAATCATCGTCGCTAAGTTCTGCGAATAAATCGTCCAGCATCGCTTGATCAACGCTGCCACTTGAAAGGTCTTCCGATGGTTCATCATCAGCAAGAAGTTTGGCAAATTCATCATCAGAAATAGCGTTATCGTCGTCGGACAAGTCGAAGCCTGTTTCGTCTTCGTCGAGCACTTCAAGTTCTGGCGTCACTTCATCAAGCGCACGTTCCATCTCTTCAAGGCCCAGCGCTTTCTCGTCGCCATTGACTTGAATGCCGCTCGTTGAAGAATCAAACTCGTCAAATCCAACGTCTAAATCACCATCATCGCCGATACCGGCAAATGGATCTTCGCCGTCATCGCCTTCTAAGTTGAAGTCTAGTTCTTCGTCATCTAGGTTTGCGAAGACATCTTCTTCAAGCTCAGCTTTCTCATCCTGCTCTAATAGCGGTTCAGAGTCATCATCACCAAACAAGTCATCATCTAGGCTGAGCTCATCATCAAGTTGGTCAGCGGCAGCTAAACCTATTGGTGCCGCAAGCGGGTCGATATCTTGTGTCTGCTGCTGCGCGGCTTCCTCTTCTTTCGCTTTCGAACGACGACCAAGTAGCATGACAACCAACAATGCAAGCAGAGCACCTGGAATCAAGGCAGCGAGTCCGACTAGCCAACCATTGGATAGAATCTTATCCATCGTACTTGGCTGCATGCGTTGCTGCTCAGCAACACGTTGGCGCTCTTCTGCCAACAGCTTTTCCACTTCCGAACGAATGCGCTCTTCGTCGTTAAGCTCGCTTTTGAGTGTTTCAACTTCGCTCTGAACTTGAGACAGCATGAGGCGCAGACGATGGTTTTTCTCTTCTAGTGATTCAAGCTCACTTTGCGAGCCCTGCAGCTTGTCTTTTAGCTCACTAACCTGCTTTTCACCTTGCGGTGACGTCGAAACTGGTGGCACGTTTGCTGTCGTTTCAACAGGTTTAACTGGTTCAGGTTTTGGTGGAGTAACAACTGGCGGTTTTGGCGCGGTAGGCTCTGCAACAGGTTTAGGTTTAACCTCTATCTGTTTAACTGGAGCTGGCTTTTCTGGCTTGGGTTGTTTTAGTCGTAACTCATGCGCCTTCATAATGGCAACAGCTTGCTCAGTCGTCGCACTGCGAACTTGCTCTAATGAGGGAACACGAAGACGGCTGCCTGGGATCAGCTCGTGGATGTTTTGATTGTCAAACGCTTGAGGGTTGATTCGATAAATGGCGAGAAGCGTTTGTTGTACCGAGACATTACGTGACGGTCTTAGCTCAGAAGCAATCGACCACAGAGTTTGGTTTTCACCTGTCGGGCCGAAAAAGCGCGAAGGCTGAGTATTCTCAGGTGGAGTAGGTAATGCTCGTTCGATCTCTTCAGCATAGCTCGGAGATGATTGCACTTCACCAGACGGCCCAACGAGACGAATCCCTTCGGCTTGAACCACTGACGATGTCTGAGTCGCGCTCATCAACACAAGGGCTGCTAACAAACGCTTATAATTTTGACGCATAGAAGGCTCAGTTTTGTGCTAGAAACAATTTGAAATGGTGATCGGTTAAATATATCGGATATACCACGCAAAACTATAGCTTTGGGGGTAAAAAATGTGTGGCTCTCGCCATATTCGTACTAATCTCACACAAATTTACATCGTTCGAACAAAAAAGCCTCGCTTAATGCGAGGCTTTACGGTTCTTATACCACTAACTTAGTAGTAATCGCGGATCAGTACTTCGGCGATTTGTACAGCGTTCGTTGCTGCACCTTTGCGCACGTTGTCAGCCACAACCCATAGGTTTACGCCGCTGTGGTGGCTAATATCGTTGCGAATGCGGCCAACCATTACGTGATCTTTACCGCCCGCATCACGAACTTGTGTAGGGAAATCGTCACCGTGGAATACTTCTACACCTTCGGTTTGCTCAAGAAGGTTAATTACTTCTTGCGCGTCGATTGGTGAACGAGTTTCAACGTGAACCGCTTCTGCGTGGCCGTAGAACACCGGCACACGAACACACGTTGGGTTTACGGTGATTGAAGGATCGTTAAAGATTTTCTGAGTTTCCCACACCATTTTCATTTCTTCTTTGGTGTAGCCGTTTTCCATCATCTGATCGATTTGTGGAATACAGTTAAACGCGATCTGTTGTGAGAACTGCTTCTTGTCAGCTGGCAGACCATTTAGCAACTTAGCGGTTTGACCAGCCAACTCATCAATGCCCGCTTTACCCGCACCTGATACCGATTGATAAGTTGAAACGTTGATACGCTCAATACCGACAGCATCGTGGATTGGTTTAAGTGCGACTAACATTTGGATAGTCGAACAGTTTGGGTTGGCGATGATGTTACGGTTACGGAACTCAGCAATCGCTTCAGGGTTTACTTCAGGCACAACAAGAGGAATGTCGTACTCGTAACGGAAGTGTGACGTGTTGTCGATAACAATCACACCTTCATCAGCTGCGATTGGCGCCCATTTTGCAGATAGATCGCCACCAGCCGAGAACAGAGCGATGTGCGCTTGAGACCAATCAAACTCTTCTACGTTTTGTACGCGTACGGTTTTACCATTGAAACGGTAAGTCTTGCCTTCGCTACGCTCACTTGCCAATAGGAACAGTTCACCGACTGGGAACTTGCGCTCTTGAAGCACTTCTAAAATTGTTTCACCGACCGCACCGGTCGCACCCAAAATGGCAACATTGTATTGCTGGCTCATTGACTTACCTCAATCTGAAAACCTAGTTCTGCTAGTGGTGCAAGGTTGCATGTTTCATTTCCCACTAGCGTGACAGCGCTGTATTCGCGGCGATCCCAGTAGTTTTTACGCATCAGGTCAAACGCACCTGGCTTACTGATTTCACGTCGGAAAAGAGCGTCATCTTTACGCACATCATAGATTACCTGTGTGATGTTATGCAGTGTTGCTTCATCCCATGCTCTGTCCAACATCATCGTTGGAACAGGCGCAGTTGGCAGTAAATCGCTGGCATGCGCACGTAATTCGTTATTTAAGAACTCGCAGTAGCTATTGAAAATCATTGTCGTACCGCGAGCTTTCCCTTCCAGACCATAGCCTGCAACGTGAGGGGTTGCGAATGCTAGCAGAGGCAGAAGCTCCATATCAACCTCTGGTTCAAATTCGAAGACATCCAATGCTGCAGTGAAACCATCTTGTTTCATTAAACGTTGCTTCAATGCTTGGTTATCAACCACAGGGCCACGCGCCGCATTGATAAGAATTTGATCACCACGAAGACCGTTCAGTACTTTCTCGTCAATCAAATGATGCGTTGGGTGCAGGCCGTCTTTAGTGATTGGCGTGTGTAGTGTGATGATGTCTGATTGTTCGATAAGCTCAGCTAACGGAGTAAAGCTGCGAGGATCACCCGCCTCTTGCTTGAATGGGTCGTTGATAAGGACGTTGATGCCCATGCCTTTCAAGCACTTCTCTAGATAGCTACCCACTTGGCCCGCACCAATAATACCTACGGTTTTATCAAAGACCGAAAAACCTTGTTGCTGCGCGAGTACCATCATGACGCTAAATGCGTACTCTGCAACGCCAACTTTGTTACAACCCGGTGCTGCAGTAAAGAAAATACCCTTTTCTTTCAAAAGAGCTTGGTCAACGTGATCCATACCCGCTGTCGCCGTACCAACAAACTTAAGCTTGTTCGCTTTGCTGATCAGTTCAGCGTTTACTTTGGTTACCGATCGAATCATCAGAGCATCGATATCAATAAGGTCATCAGCAGTCAGGGTACGACCCGGTTTTAGAATCACTTCACCAAGTTGGCTGAATAGCTCTTCAGCGTACGGCATGTTTTCATCAACAATAATTTTCATAGCGCCAGCGTTTTTAAGATCCATTTTATGAGTTTGTTTATTCGCAAAAAGCGAAGCTATGGCGATTGTGCCCTTTTCGGGAAAAATCTCAAGATATAAACCCAATAAACCTCAAGGTGGAGAATCGCTTGGTTTGTCGAGGTAGCAACAATCGGCATCACGGACTTCCCAACAGGGAAAGTACATGAGTAACACGAAAAAATGGAATGATGAAAAAAGAAAAAGCCCGGCTAAACTAGCCGGGCAAAGTTCCAGAACAAAAGGATCCTATCCCGCTCTCCTTGGGATAGAGTCTGCGTCTGTTCGATCAGTTTGACTGATCAAGCTCTGGAAACTGGTTTGTGGGCATTCAAATCACAATGAACAACACCAACAAATTCAGTTAGCTTTGGTGTTGATTACGCTTGGTATTTTTTGATAACCAATGTTGCGTTGGTACCACCGAAGCCAAAGCTGTTTGACATGACTGTCGTTAGCTCTGCGTCGCGAGCTTCTGTCACGATATCCAGACCTTTTGCCGCTTCATCCAAGTTTTCAATATTGATGCTTGGCGCGATGAAGTTGTTGTCTAGCATTAGAGTCGAGTAAATCGCTTCGTGAACACCAGCCGCACCTAGAGCGTGACCTGTCATCGCTTTTGTTGCAGAGATTGCTGGGCTGTTGTCGCCAAATAGCTCTTGGATTGCGCCTAGCTCTTTTACGTCGCCAACTGGAGTAGACGTACCGTGAGTGTTAACGTAATCAATGCTGTCAACGTCTTGCATTGCCATCTTCATACAACGCACAGCGCCTTCACCTGAAGGTGCTACCATGTCGTAGCCATCAGAAGTCGCACCGTAGCCTACGATTTCGCCGTAGATTTTCGCGCCACGTGCTAGAGCGTGCTCAAGTTCTTCGATAACCAGCATGCCGCCGCCGCCAGAGATAACAAAACCGTCACGGTCTGCATCGTAAGTACGAGACGCTTTTTCTGGCGTATCGTTGTATTTAGTTGATAGTGCGCCCATCGCATCAAACATCATCGTTTGAGACCAATCTAGCTCTTCACCACCACCTGCAAACACGATGTCTTGTTTGCCAAGTTGGATAAGCTCCATTGCGTGGCCGATACAGTGTGCAGATGTCGCACAAGCTGAACTCATTGAGTAGTTCACACCACGAATTTTAAATGGTGTCGCAAGACATGCTGATACGGTAGAAGACATAGTACGAGGAACCATGTAAGGGCCTACGCGTTTTACGCCTTTCTCGCGCATAATATCGGTTGCTACCGTTTGGTTTAATGCAGAAGCACCACCAGAACCAGCAACGATACCTGTACGATCGTTTGAAACTTGTTCTTCAGTTAGACCAGCGTCTTCAATCGCCTGCTGCATTGATAGGTATGCATAAGCAGCCGCATCACCCATAAAGCGCATCTGTTTACGGTCAATATGCTCCGCAGGGTTGATTTTTAGATCACCCCAAACTTGCGAACGAAGACCGTGTTCTTTGAACTGCTCAGACGCAGTGATGCCAGATTTGCCCGCTTTAAGAGACGCTAGAACTTCTTCGACGTTGTTACCGATACTTGAAACAATACCCATACCGGTGATTACGACTCGTTTCATTATGACATTCCTATAATTCAAAAATCCGCTAGATGATAACTAAGATAGTCAACAAAAGTGGTCAGCTTTCCCATAAATTCGTACAATCGCCCCATTCTTACCGCGCCAAATCACAAATTTGCACCATTATGACTTCAATTAAAAATGCTGAACTTGGTTGGAACGAAGCTGGCACGCCGGTTTCTGACCAATTTGATGATGTTTACTTTTCTAACGTAAACGGTCTTGAAGAGACACGCTACGTTTTCCTCAAACAAAATCATCTCCCAGAAAGATGGCAGGAATTTGACCAAAGACGCTTTGTTATTGGTGAAACCGGATTTGGCACGGGACTGAACTTTCTTGCTGTATGGCAATGGTTTAATGAATTTCGTCGCAACCACCCAGATGCAGCGCTAAAAGAGCTACACTTCATTAGTTTTGAAAAATACCCGCTAAGCCTAGCGGATTTAAAAAAAGCACATGAAGCGTGGCCGGAGTTGGCTGAGTATGCAGAAAAGCTGCAAAAGCACTACCCTGCTGCCGTACCTGAGTGTCACCGCATTGTGCTTGAAGATGGCGCAATTACACTCGACCTTTGGTTTGGCGACATCAAAGACTGCATGCCGCAAGTCCCATACAACGAACAAGGTTTGATTGACGCTTGGTTTTTAGATGGATTCGCGCCAAGTAAAAACCCAGAAATGTGGAACCAAAATCTGTTCAACAACATGGCTAAGTTAGCCAAGCAAGACTGTACAGTTGCCACTTTTACCGCGGCGGGCTTTGTGCGTCGAGGATTGAACGAAGCTGGCTTTGCAATGAAAAAAGTCAAAGGCTTTGGCACCAAGCGTGAAATGATCGCAGGTTCGATGGAACAACGCGAAAAGCAATCGAACCATCTTGCGTGGTTCAATCGCACGGCCTCCAGCAATCTTGATTCGATTGCCATAATCGGAGGCGGTATTGCCAGCGCGGCGTTAGCGAAAACGTTGGTTCGTCGTGGCCAAAACGTCACGCTTTACTGCAAAGACACTCAACCAGCCGAAGGGGCTTCTGGCAACCGTCAAGGTGCCGTTTATCCTCTGCTTAATGGCCCGCATACAGGTGTATCTCGTGTGTTTGCGCCAGCATTTTTGTTCGCACGTCAATTTGTCGAGCAAGCCGCGCAAGAAATCGATTTTGACCATGATTGGTGTGGTGTAACTCAATTGATGTGGGATGACAAATCCACAGACAAACTAGAGAAAATGCTGGAGGGAAACTTCACTCCAGAGCTCATTCGTAAATTGTCTGCGGAAGAAACGGCGGAAACAATCGGCTTACCCATCGATATGGCATCGGTTCATTACCCAATGGGTGGTTGGTTGTGCCCTGCGGAATTAACTCGCGGGCTGATTACTCAACTAGAAAAAACCGAACTTTTTGAAGCGAAGTTCGAGCATCAAGTCGAGTCACTAACTTGGGACGAAGCGCGTCAGCTTTGGACATTAAAGGCGAACGGCCAGAACTTTGAACATTCAACCGTTGTAGTTGCTAACGGCAACGAGTTCCAAACACTAAGCCAAACTGAAGCCTTGCCGATGGGGCAAGTAAAAGGACAAGTGAGTCACGCGCCAGCAACGAAAACCCTATCTAAACTCAAAACTGTACTGTGTTACGACGGTTACATGACGCCTGTTAACCCAAATAACCAACACCTTTGCATTGGTGCCAGTTACGATCGCAGTCATTTAGACTATGAGTTTGATGAAAACGCACAACGAGATAACGTAGAAAAGTTGGTCAAATGCATTCCAAATCAGGAATGGACCAAAGAAGTGGATACATCGGGCAATTTATCACGCCAAGGTATTCGTTGCGTGAGTCGAGACCATCTGCCATTTGTTGGGAACGTGGGTGATTTCGACACAATCAAAACGCAATATGCAGATTTGCAAAATCAACCAGAAGAAGAGGTTGAAGCGATTCACCAGTTCCCTAACCTTTTCTGCTTCTTAGGTTTAGGCTCTCGAGGTCTAAGCTCTGCCCCTCTGTTGGCAGAAGTGTTGGCCTCGCAAATCTGTGGGGACCCGCTGCCACTCCCTGTCGATGTGCTGGCAGAACTTCACCCAAGCCGTATGTGGGTACGCAAATTACGCAAAGGCAAAGCGATTACCGAGCTTTAAATTGGCACCAAGCAGACAACTACATAGATATTAAGTAGATAACGAATAAGAGATTCCCAAGCCCGCGAAATCACGCGTCGGGAATCTCTTTTTTAATGACGTATTACTTGAGCAATGCGACGGCTTGTTTCACTTGCTCTGCAATTTCTTGATTTACAATCTCACCCGACTCCAAGTCAAAGTTCTCGTAAAAACTTGGTACCGAAACCGACGCTTTAACGTCCGCTCCAAAAAATGGCGCTGAACCCGTTGCCGCCGCTAGCACGCTTTGCGCGCCACCAGGGCCCGGTGACGTCGCAAGGTAAACTACCGGTTTATTTTGGAACACATTGCGCTCGATACGCGTTGCCCAATCAAACAAGTTTTTGTAAGCCGCAGCGTAAGAACCGTTGTGCTCTGCAAATGATACAACGATGGCATCAGCTTGCTCTAGCTCGCGTAAAAAAGCGATTGCGCCTTCCGCTTGGCCGATTTCTTTCTCTTTGTCTTCACTAAACATTGGAACGTTGTAGTTGTTTAAATCCAACACGCTCACTTGTGCGCCTTCTACTTGTTGAGCTGCGTAAGTAGCAAGCGTTTTGTTGATTGAGGTTGAGCTAGTAGAAGCACCGAATGCGACAATTTTCATGGTTATATTCCTTTGTTCACGTTTTATGCTTTGCAGAGTAAAAGTTAAACAGGCTGGCAACAACCACAAAAATCTTATGGAGAGATTCGAATATTTCGAAGGAGTTGATTTCAACTAAAAGGCGGGATAACGATAGAAAAGATATGCTCAGAAATAGCCAAGAAGCACGCCTAGAATAAGGTGACGTTTGATATAACCCGTTGAAAAAAATAGTCACAACAAGGTTAACAGGCTTTCATTCAGCTACACTGAGCACTCATTTACTGCAATTCGTAGATATTATGCTTGTGATTGCAGTTCTTGCCATAGATCACTAACAATCACGCGATCCGCAGGCGTCAGTTCTGCACGTGCTTCTTCTAGGCTGTTCGCGATACGAGATTTTAGCTCTTCAACATCGTTGATGCCGTCTTCTTCACAAGATGCGGCAGACAGAGAGATGTGACCACGTAGATAACCACCAGCAAACAGTTCATCATCAGATGCGTTTTCAATACGAGCATCAATCAGTTCTAGTAGTTTTTCTTCAAATTCAATAATCATGGAGTTTCTCTGAGGTTATTTGGGTTACTTAACGCTAAAATCAGACGCTTCCAGCTGCTTAGTTTGGTAAAACGCACGTAAGGCGTCCGAAAGCATTTTCACTCGCGGTGGCAAACCTGCTTCCAAAATACCTAATACTTCTTTATGCACTTTTTGCATAAAGCCAAGCCTATCTGGTTCAAAATCGCCGTGTAGATTGTCACAACTGACCGTAAAAGGGAAGCCAGCACTCGTGGCAAGAATCCATTCGTAAGCTTGAGGGCGAATTTCTACTTTTTCGAACTCAGCTTGTACGGCTTCAGTGCGTCCATCCGGCTCATACCAGTAGCCAAAATCTTCCATTAGACGACGTTCAGGACCAGCGACACACCAGTGCGCGATTTCGTGCAGAGCAGAAGCGTAAAAACCTCGAGCAAAAATAATACGATGGTGAGGATGCTCATCATCAGCTGGCAGATAAATAGGCTCATCACCACCAAGCTCTAGCGTGGTGTTGAATTGCTCAAGAAAAGTGTCATTGAAAATGGTGATTAGATCTTGGTATTCGTGGGTCATCGTCGAGTCTGTACTTCAAATTGACATGCGCTGCGCATTGTCGCTGTTTTTGCAAATAAGGTAAAGGCATCCCACAGTTTTGGTTATTAGTTGAATTTATCTGAACCGACCTTTCTCAATACAATTTCTCATTCGTCAGCGTACTCATTTACTAATACACTCTCGCCTTATTTTGGTGCCACTCAAATTGCTGTTTTTCAAGCAGTTTGATTATGAGCATGTTGCTGGTTTTAATCACTTTTTAAGACTGATTAAGCCGTTTGTAAGTGTTGTTACTGCCCTAACCATTTTGTAATGGATAAACGGTAACTTTTTACTTTGAGTGTTCCCCTATGTTGCTAAGTGTGTTGTATATCATTGGTATCACGGCTGAAGCCATGACAGGTGCGTTAAGCGCTGGTAGAAGAAAAATGGACTGGTTTGGCGTTATGTTGGTAGCGAGTGCGACAGCCATTGGCGGCGGCACAGTGCGTGACATTTTATTGGGCCACTACCCTCTTGGTTGGGTCAAGAATCCTGAATTTCTGGCTATCACCTGTGTTGCTGGCGTACTAACGACTGGCCTCGCGAAATGGGTGATCAAACTAAAAGGCTTGTTCATTCGTCTTGATGCACTGGGTTTGATTGTATTTAGCATCATCGGTACCAAGATTGCGATGGGCATGGGCTTGCACCCAGGCATCTGTATGGTGTCTGCATTGGTGACTGGCGTATTTGGTGGCTTACTTCGAGATTTGATCTGTCGCCAAACTCCGTTGGTACTGCATGAGGAGCTATACGCTTCTATCGCGTTGATTGCATCCGGCCTTTACCTTGCGTTACTGGAATTCAGCGTGCCAGACGTAACAGCAACCATTGTTACCCTTGTTGTGGGTTACGTACTTCGTATGGCAGCGGTTCGATTTAAGTGGCGTTTGCCTTCTTTCCAGTTAGAAACAGAAAGCTCGCTCCACTAAGTTAAGAAAAAGAACAAAAAAGAAAAGGTTGCTCCATGAGCAACCTTTTTTGTATTTGGAGTACCAAACTAAATCTTTGGTGTTTCTGTCGTTACGCCGTGGTTTTGCCCACGATGACGCAGTAAGTGATCCATCACAACAATCGCCAGCATGGCTTCAGCAATAGGCACAGCACGAATTCCGACACATGGGTCGTGACGACCTTTCGTGATGAGCTGAGTGGGTTCACCTTCTTTAGTGATCGTGTCACCCGGAACCGTAATGCTTGATGTTGGCTTAAGTGCAATATTCGCAACGATGTCTTGACCAGTCGAGATGCCACCAAGGATACCACCAGCATGGTTGCTACCAAAACCTTGCGGAGAAAGTGGGTCACGGTGCTGACTGCCTTTTTGGTTTACGACATCAAAACCATCACCAATTTCAACACCCTTCACCGCGTTGATGCTCATTAGCGCGTGCGCAATGTCTGCATCCAAGCGGTCAAACACTGGTTCACCAAGGCCAACAGGTACGTTGGTTGCAACAACCTGAATTTTCGCACCAATTGAATCGCCTTCTTTTTTTAGGTCGCGGATCAGTTGATCAAACGCTTCCACTTTGTCTGCATCTGGGCAGAAGAATGCGTTGTTTTCAATTTCGTCCCAGTCGACTTTATCAATAGAAACATCGCCCATTTGTGACAAGTAAGCGCGGATTTCTACGCCAAATTCATCTTTCAGATATTTCTTCGCGATTGCACCTGCAGCCACACGCATCGCAGTTTCACGGGCTGACGAACGGCCGCCGCCTCGATAGTCACGAATGCCATATTTTTGGTGGTAAGTGTAATCAGCATGTCCCGGGCGGAACTTATCTTTGATGTCTGAGTAATCTTTTGAACGTTGATCGGTATTTTCGATCAACAGGCCGATTGAAGTGCCTGTGGTTTTGCCTTCAAACACGCCAGAAAGAATTTTAACTTCGTCCGGTTCACGACGCTGTGTGGTGTAACGTGATGTGCCAGGACGACGACGGTCGAGATCCGTTTGCAGATCTGCTTCTGTAATTTCTAATCCCGGAGGACATCCGTCTACGATACATCCCAGTGCGATACCGTGACTTTCTCCGAATGTTGTCACTCGAAAATGTTGTCCGATACTGTTTCCTGCCATTACTTCCTCAAGTTATTGTCGCCACGCTCTCTGATTGAGCGCAACTGCTTTCCAATTCTTCGTGGATTCATAGTGGCTTTATTACGTTTTGATGTAAAGAGTTAATATCGATGAGTTATGCATAAAAAAACACCGAGCATCAGGCTCGGTGTTTTGAGGTTTTTGGGAAAGACGGATTAGTCTTTGTACAGTTTGAACTCTTCTGCACAATCAACCAGTTGCGCACGAGTTAGCATAAATACGCCGTGGCCACCGTTTTCAAATTCAATCCAAGTGAATGGAATTTGTGGGTACTGGTCCATCATATGGATCATTGAGTTGCCCACTTCACAGATCAAGATACCGTCATCAGTTAGGTAGTCTGGCGCGTTCGCAAGAATACGGCGAACCAATTTCAGGCCATCGGTACCCGCAGCCAAACCTAGCTCAGGTTCATGCGTGAACTCTTGTGGCAGGCTGTTCATGTCTTCTTCATCCACATAAGGTGGGTTAGACACGATGAGGTTGTATTTTTCTTTTGGCAGATCGCGGAACAGATCCGAACGGATTGGGAACACTTGTTGTTCCATGCCGTGATCTTGAATGTTTTGTTCTGCAACTTGAAGCGCGTCCGCTGAGATATCAATCGCGTCAACTTCTGCTTCAGGGAATGCGTGCGCACATGCAATCGCAATACAACCACTGCCCGTACATAGATCCATGATTCGAGTTGGCTCTTCCACCAGCCAAGGTTGGAATTCCGCTTGAATCAATTCACCAATTGGAGAACGTGGCACAAGAACACGCTCATCAACGAAGAACTCAAGACCACAGAACCACGCTTTGTTTGTTAAGTAAGCCGTTGGCGTACGCTCGTTAATGCGTTTTACTACTCGCTCAACAATGCGTAGACGCTCACTTGTAGTTAGGCGAGAGTTCAATACATGCGGAGGCACATCGATCGGCAAGTATAAAGTTGGCAGGATAAGCTGAACGGCTTCATCCCACGCGTTATCAGTACCATGACCGTAAAACAGGTTCGCTGCATTAAAGCGGCTAACCGTCCAACGAATCATATCTTGAAGGGTATGCAGTTCCGATACCGCCTCTTCTACAAAAATCTTATCCAAAATTGCCTCCGAAAAGCGCTACAATACTGCCAATAAAGTTTATTAATGAAATTGTTTACCTAATGAGCAAAAAAGACACCGAACATGATGACGATTTCGCCTTGTTTAAGGAAGCAGTACAGGGCGTAAAAAAGTTGCGACAGGATACCATAATCCAGCAACCAAAAAAAAATACTAAGCAAAAAGAAATCAAACGCTCAAACCGAGAAGCGAGTGATTCTGAGTTTTACTTTTCCGATGAGTTTGTGCCTCGATTAAACGAAGAAGGCCCAACTCGCTATGCTCGTGATGATGTTTCTACTTATGAAGTGAAACGTCTGCGTCGCGGTGTCTACGTGCCTGACGTTTTCCTCGATATGCACGGCATGACACAACAAGAAGCTAAACGCGAACTTGGTGCCATGATCGCCTATTGCGTAAAAAACGAAATTCACTGTGCGTGTGTTCAACACGGTATTGGTAAACACATTCTGAAGCAAAAAGCCCCACTTTGGCTGGCTCAGCACCCTGATGTGATGGCCTTCCACCAAGCACCGTTAGAATTTGGCGGTGACGGCGCGCTGCTGGTTTTGCTCTCTATTCCAGAGAAGTAACACATACACTCTAAGAATAAGAAAGGCAGGATATTCCTGCCTTTTGTTTATCTATATCTAATTTTTAAATGCTTATTTTAGATGTCTGTCTATTTAAGAGATCGATTTATCTTTAAATAACGATGACTTAGACGCTTAAGGCGTAATATGCCAAAGCACCTCACCACGCTGTGTTTGTGGTTCGTATTCGATGCACACTAAACCAGAGGTTGGGAACATTGGAGGCGTCATCTCTTTCACAAACTCAGACGTCAAATAACCAACTAACGGTAAATGAGAAACAAACA
This sequence comes from Vibrio sp. YQ_11, assembly GCF_043103065.1. NCBI lineage: Bacteria > Pseudomonadati > Pseudomonadota > Gammaproteobacteria > Vibrionales > Vibrionaceae > Vibrio > Vibrio sp. YQ_11. The sequence continues at coordinate 234,385 of NZ_JBICJM010000010.1, forward strand.
ATAGAGACTCTAGTTTCTCGACTTCAATGAGCGCGTTCGCAAAATCAAATACGCAATCCGATTGACCGTATGGTGTGATGTCGTCACTGGTCTCGATGCTTTTTGTCGAGAAAAACGTACTGATTTCTTGCCAGGTTTGCTGAGCACGGATGTACGGGCTCACCAACACTTTGTCAAATTGAGCAAAACCTTGCTCAGCACAAGCTCGTGCAACAGCCTCTGACTCGGTTCTGCCTCTTTGGGTCAGTTCTCTTGCTGCGTCTGAATCTGCGAAATGCTCAGCTTCGCCATGACGCATGATGAATATTTTCATGTTATTTCCTAGGGATAGCTAACGCTACCAAAAGGTTGACTGCTATCTTTATAGATAACCGGGGCTAATTTTAATAATGACGAAACAAAAATACTGATATAATTATCTGTTCATTATACCAATTCGCTTGCTAAAGATAGCGACTTTCTTAACAATCTATTAAAAAGAATATACTCAGTTCATCACATTCTACGATGAAGTCATGAACTCAGTGCATTCCTTCAAACAGCTCTACCCCATACGCAAAAGCGATGGGCCCAATGCAGTACTCTTACGAATAACAAAAATGCGGCAAGCAGTATTTGTCGAACGCAACATTTGCGCTACCCCCTTTGGGGTTCATAATTAATGTAATGCGAAATCTGGAGACGCATCGTGCACCTAAGTCCAAACGATTCAAACCAATACCGCTACCTTACTTTGAGTAATGGCTTGCGCGTATTGCTGATTCATTCTGATACAGCTCAACAGTCGGCAGCCGCCCTAGCTGTGAACGTTGGACACTTCGACGACCCAGTTGATCGTCAAGGTCTGGCTCACTATCTAGAACACATGCTTTTTTTGGGTACGGAAAAATACCCTAAAGTGGGCGAGTTTCAAAGTTATATTAGCCAACATGGTGGAACGAATAACGCGTGGACAGGAACGGAGCACACCTGCTTCTTTTTTGATGTCACTCCAAGTGCATTTGAAAACGCACTGGATCGCTTTAGCCAATTCTTTACCGCGCCACTGTTTAACGAAGAAGCATTAGATAAAGAGCGCCAAGCGGTCGACTCTGAGTACAAGCTGAAATTGAATGACGACTCGCGTCGCTTGTATCAAGTCAACAAAGAAGTCATCAATCCAGAACATCCATTTTCAAAATTCTCTGTCGGCAATTTAGATACGCTTGGCGACCGAGATGGTCAGTCTATTCGTGATGAAATTGTCGAGTTTCATCATTCTCAATATTCAGCCGATCTTATGACGCTGACGTTGTTTGGGCCTCAATCTCTTGATGAGCAGCAAGCTTGGGTAGAAGCCATGTTCGCTGACATCCCTAATCATCAATTAAGTGGTAAATCGATTAACGTACCGATTGGGACTGAAGACAGCACCGGAATTTTGGTTCAAATTGAGCCCATCAAAGAGTTTCGCAAACTCATTCTCACCTTCCCTATGCCGGGAATGGATAAACACTACGGCGTGAAGCCTCTCTCTTATTTCGCTCATTTGTTAGGTTACGAAGGCGAAGGGAGCTTGATGCTGCAACTGAAAAGCAAAGGCTGGATCACTTCCCTATCAGCCGGCGGCGGGGCAAGTGGCAGCAACTATCGTGATTTTACGGTCAGTTGTACACTCACACCAGAAGGGTTAGACCACGTAGATGACATCATTCAAGCTGTCTTCCAATATCTAACCATGATCAAACAAGACGGAATGAATGAGTGGCGCTACCTAGAGAAGCAAGCAGTATTGGAGTCTGCATTCCGCTTTCAAGAACCTTCACGCCCTCTCGATTTAGTTAGCCATTTAGTCATCAATATGCAGCATTATCAGCCGCACGATATTATCTATGGCGACTACAAAATGTCGGGCTATGATGAAGATCTGCAACGTTCTCTGCTGCAATATTTATCTGTCGACAATGTCCGCGTTACGCTGATCGCCAAAGGACTTGAGTACAATCGCACTGCGGAGTGGTATTTCACCCCCTACTCCGTCACTACATTCAGTAGCGAGCAAAAACGCTTCTTCCAACAAATTGATCCGCGTTGGCAGTTTGTTCTGCCAGAGAAGAACCCGTACATTTGTTACGACCTCGACCCAATGCCCTTTGAAAACGGGGGCTCACTACCGGAGTTGATTGAAGATCTCGAAGGTTTTCGCCTGTGGCATTTGCAAGATGATGAGTTCCGAGTGCCGAAAGGCGTAGTGTACGTTGCGATCGACAGTTCTCACGCGGTCGCGTCGCCTAAGAATATTGTGAAAACACGTCTTTGTGTCGAAATGTTTTTGGACTCACTAGCCAAAGAAACCTACCAAGCTGAAATCGCGGGCATGGGCTACAACATGTATGCGCACCAAGGTGGTGTAACTTTGACGTTGTCGGGCTTCAGCCAAAAACTGCCACAACTGCTTGAGATGATTTTACGCCGTTTCGCCGCGAGAGAGTTTAACCCAACTCGGTTTGAAACCATCAAACAACAATTATTACGTAATTGGCGAAATTCATCTCAAGATCGCCCAATTTCTCAACTGTTCAACGCATTAACAGGTTTGTTGCAGCCCAACAATCCTCCTTTCGCGACGCTTGCAGAAGCGCTGGAAGAGATTGAAGTCGATGAACTGTCGACATTCGTCGAGTCGATTTTGGCGGAACTCCACGTAGAAATGTTCGTTTATGGCGACTGGCAACGTCAACAAGCGCATGATATGGCAACAACCTTGAAAGATGCCTTGCGCGTAAAAGAACAGCGCTACGAAGAAGCACTGCGTCCGTTAATCATGCTCGGTCAAAATGGCAGTTTTCAGCGCGAAGTGCATTGTAATCAACAAGACTCTGCTGTGGTAATTTACCACCAGTGTGAAGACATCGAGCCGCGCAGCATCGCTCTTTATTCTTTGGCCAATCACCTCATGTCGGCAACCTTCTTTCATGAGATTCGCACCAAGCAGCAACTCGGCTACATGGTCGGCACTGGTAACATGCCACTGAACCGTCATCCGGGGATTGTGCTTTATGTGCAATCACCAAACGCAGCTCCTGCGGAATTGGTCACCTCTATCGACGAATTTTTAAATGCATTTTACATGGTGCTTTTGGAGCTCAACGACTACCAATGGCACAGCAGTAAGCGTGGCCTTTGGAACCAAATCGCAACCCCAGACACGACTTTACGTGGACGAGCGCAACGCTTGTGGGTAGCAATAGGCAACAAAGATACCGAGTTTAATCAACGCGAAAAAGTACTAGCCGAGCTCAAAAAGCTAACAAGAGCAGACATGATTCGCTTTGTCGTTAACGAACTGAAACCGAGAACAGCAAACCGGTTGGTCATGCACTCGCAAGGCCAAGCACATGTCGATGCTCCTCGAATTCACTTAGGGCAAGAAATTGGCTCTATCGAAGAATTTCAGTTACGACCAAAAGATTGTGGTCTGGGCTAAGACCATCACCGTAATGGATAAAATGGGCGGAAGTCGAGCTGTAAAATATGTGAGAAACCCATCAATTTACTAATACGACTTGGATAGTCTTAACAGAAAATTGAAATTACACGATTGCCGCTTATGCTCTAATTACCGCACAAAAAACATGTAGATGAGGCACTCATGAAGAAACTATTACTACTTGCTGCAGTATTATTACCATTCGCATCCGCTCATGCAGAAATCACAGTAAAAGGTGACGATTTTGAGTTGAGCAAAGATTGTGTTCGCCTAAGCGGTGACAATATTTCCGTCAAATCCGACGATTGCTCTTCTAAAAACTGGGATGATAAAGACAAAAAAGGAAACGCTAGCGTGCATGGCGATGACAACCCAGGTAAAGGGCATAACAAAGATAAAAAAGACAAGAAGAAATAAACACTTCTGTTCGAAAAAAGGCTTGCGCGATGCAAGCCTTTTTAATGTTCAGCGTTTCAAGCACTTAGTAGAAGGTACGACCTTCACCCGCTCTAGTCAGCAGTCCGTCGCATGGCGCATAACGATCGCCATATTTCGATGCAAATTCGTTCATTTTCTCAACCAGTTCTTTCAAACCGAATTGATCCATATAACGGAACGGCCCGCCAAGGAATGGAGGGAAGCCAATACCAAAAATCGCACCAATATCGCCATCGCGCGGAGAGCGAATAATACCGCCGTCCAAGCATCGTACTGCTTCATTAAGCATTGGCAGTACACAGCGCAACGCAATATCGTTATCGCTGAGCTTCGATTCTGGCGTCAGTTTGAGTAGCTTGTAGATGGATTTATCGACTTCTTTCTTCTTACCTTTGTAAGTGTAGAAACCTTTCCCGCTCTTACGTCCTTTGCGACCGTCATTCAATAAGATATCGAATACATCAGGACCTTTGAATCGCTCGCCCAACTCATTGACCAGAATCGGCATGATCTTCGCGCCAATATCAACACCAACTTCATCAAGTAACGTGATTGGTCCAACAGGGAAGCCGAAATCCAACAACGCACCATCTAACTTCTCAATCGGCTCATTTGCCAGCAAGATATGCGCAGCTTCATTCATGTAAGGCGCAAGAATGCGGTTTACGTAAAAGCCAGCTTTGTCCTTAACAACGATTGGGGTTTTGCCCTGCTTCTTAGCCAATGCGACAACTGTCGAAATGATTTCATCAGACGTTGTTTCATGCGGAATCACTTCCACCAGCGGCATTTTTTCTACTGGGCTAAAGTAATGTAAACCGACGATGTTTTCTGGTCGCTCTGCCTTTTCTGCAATCTTGTGGATTGGTAACGAAGACGTGTTCGTAGCAAAAATAGTTTCAGATTTTGCGTTTGCTTCAATGTCCGCAACCATCTGTTGTTTTAGATCCAAGTCTTCGAAAACCGCTTCGATCACAACATCAATGTGGTTGTAACTTGTAAAGTCTACGCCACCTGACAGTTGCAACATCTTTGCCTGTAAATCGGCTTTCGACAGGATGCGACGTTTACGCTGCTTCTCAAACAACTTGTAGTTGTAGTTAAGCGCATTCAACACACCGTCATTGCTCACATCTTTGATTCGAACAGGCACTTTTGCTTTTGCAACCGTTACATGGCTGATCCCAGCGCCCATTAAGCCGCCACCAAGAACACCCACTTTTTTCACCGCTGCTGGCTGTGCATCCGTGCCGTGTTCCTTCTTCATTTCAGTTGTCGCGAAGAAGATAGAGCGCAATGCTTTCGATTCGGAGCTCATCACAAGCTCACCAAATCGTTTCGCTTCTAGCTCTTGCCCTTGTGCAAAGCCTTTTTCCAGACCGTGTTGAATCACTTCAAGAATCGCGACCGTTGCTGGATAGTTGCCACGGGTCTTCTGGTTGGTTTTCTTCGCAGCTTGTTCGAAAACAAGCTTACGACCTAACCCACTGCCCGACATCAACTTCTCTTTCGTCGATTGCTTTTTCTTGCCCTTGTTCTTGCCTTTGTCGATAAACTGTTTTGCTACGTCGAGCAAAATTGTGTCTGGGACACACGCGTCCACAACGCCCAGTTTTTTGGCTTTCTTCGCGCGAAGCTGTTTACCGGTCAGGATCAAGTCCAATGACGGTAACAGGCCAATCAAACGTGGCAAACGCTGAGTACCGCCAGAACCCGGTAATAGACCGAGTTGAACTTCTGGTAAGCCTAAGCGTGTCTTATCAGAATCCGTACAAACACGGTAATCACATGCAAGCGCAAGCTCTAAACCGCCACCCAAACATGGGCCGTGAATAGCCGCCACCACAGGGTAAGGTAAGTCAGACAGTTGTTGGAACAACTCTTGACCTTGTTTTGCCAATGCTTGTGCTTCATTCGCTGTGGTACATGCCTCCAACATACGAACATCGGCACCTGCCACAAAATTATCCGGTTTTAAGGAGTGAATGATCATCCCTTTGATGCCACTGGAGTCTTTTAGCTGAGCAAAAATTTCTTTCATTTCGTCAGCAAAAGCCGCCTGTAGCGTGTTCATCTTTTCATTCGGTACGTCGATCGCTAACCATGCAATATTCTGCTCATCAACGTTAAGACTAAATGCTTTTTGCTCGCTCATTACTCAACCTCCAGAATCATTGCTGCGCCAAGACCACCCGCAGCACAAGCGGTATTCAATGCAATACCACCACCACGACGTTTCAGTTCACGTAGAGTTTGCGTCATCATACGCGCACCCGTCGCCGCGAATGGATGACCGTAAGCAATTGAGCCACCGAGCACGTTGAATTTATCCATGTCGATTTCACCGATCGCTTTCGAACGACCTAGGTTTTCTTGAGCAAACTTATCTGAGGCAAACATTTTCACGTTTGCCAATGCTTGAGCAGCAAACGCTTCATGCATATCGATCAGCGTCAGATCCGACAGTTCCAAGCCTGTGTTTTCGAGCACTTTCGCAGTCGCGTAGGTCGGTCCCATCAGCATGTCTTTTTCCACACCAATCGCTGAGAATGCGTAGCCACGGATGTAGCCAAGAATTTCCATGCCCAACTCTTTCGCTTTACCTTCGCGCATCAGCATCACTGCCGCGCCGCCATCAGTCAGCGGCGTACTGTTTGCTGCGGTAACACTGCCGTACTGGCGGTCAAATGCAGGACGTAACTTTTCATAGCCCTCTAACGTCGAGTCGTGACGAACGTTGTTGTCTTCAGAAATCCACTTTTTGTAAGGTTCAGGGAAAGCGGTCATCACCTCACCTTGGATTTTGCCTTCTTTCCAAGCTTGGGATGCCAATGTATGAGAGCGATGAGCTAGCGCATCTTGTTCTGCGCGTGAGATACCGTGCGTCTTCGCCATTTGCTCTGCCGTTTGTCCCATCGACAAACCCGTCGAGTATTCCGCGACGGCTGGCGGAACAGGCATGAGATCTTTAAAACTCAGACTCTTGAGAATATTGAGCTTTTGCCCCAATGTTTTGGTTTTGCTTAGAGCCAACAGGTTAGCAGCAAGTTTTTTGGACACACCGATAGGAAGAACAGAAGATGAATCCGCACCACCAGCGATACCAATTTCAATGGTGCCAGCCATGATGCTCTCTGCTACGTTTACCGCCGCTTGGAAGCTCGTCGCACACGCACGCGTCACGCTGTAAGCGTCGGTATGGATGTTCATCCCCGTGCCCAATACGATTTCTCGTGCGATGTTTGGTGCTTCAGGCATTTGAACCACTTGTCCAAACACCACTTGTTCAATTAATTTCGGATCAATATCTGTTCGAGCAAGCATTTCGCTTACTACCATTTTCCCTAAATCGACCGCTGGCACTTGGCTAAATTCCGTGCTTTGACGAGCAAAGGGAGTTCGAAGCCCCGCGACAATAGCAACACGCTCACCATTGCGTGTTTTTACTTCCTGCTTGCCCATTGTTTCTCCTTAAATACAAGAGGTCTGACCTGATGCATTGTAATCAATTTGTTAAATTTATCAAACGTGCGTTTAAATAAACGTGAAGCAAGTAGATCAATTGCTCTAGTTCGTTGATTATATTGAATAACTATAGAAGCTAAAAACGGCAGAAAGTGTGTGGCAGGTAAAATTGAAGCAAAAAAAAACCACACATAACTGTGTGGTCGGAATATCTATAAAACAATTAACTTACGCCAATTGAAAATTAATCAGTTTCCTGATTAGGAGAAAGTAAAGTCAGCCTTCAAAAGGAAGTGTCATCTTGCTCAACATGTTAGTCACAAGGACTAACGAGATGACAAGATGTACTATAACCCCTTCACTGCTTGAGATTTTGAAATAGATCAATTTTATGGTGATTTTACGATCTTTGAACGCATCTAAATGCCTCCTCTATTCAAGTCCATTCACAAGCTTGCTACTCAAAATACGCATCAGATACATAAATCCAATGCATTTAACCAAGTTATTGATAACTAAATGATGATATTGTTAACAAGCAAAACTGCATCACTAGAGATAATATCGGTTATTTGTGTATACACTTTTATATACCGACTTAGCTTGTAACGAATGGATTTATCACTAGATACTGGCTTAGATTGGCTTAGCAATAAGTGATGGATTAGAAGTAAAGTCATGCTCAAAACGTATAAGAAATACACAGAGCGAGGATGGAGGCTCCTGTGGCCATATTAAAAATGTTTGGAAAGAAAAATTCCAACAGTCCGGTCAACTCTGATATGGACAAACAAAGAAAATATGAAGCGCTCGTCCGGGGCTATCACCGCGATTTGTACCGTTATGCATACTGGCTGTGTAAGGACAAAGCAATTGCGGAAGATTTAGTGCAAGAGACCTGCTTACGTGCATGGAAGTCTCTCGATAGTCTTCAAGATGAAAAAGCTGCGAAATCTTGGCTTATTACTATATTAAGGCGAGAAAACGCGCGTCGCTTCGAACGCAAACAATTTGATTTAGTTGATATCGATGACTACGGCAACGATGCTAAGGTCAGCGACGATCCTCATCATCAACAAGAATGGCTTCAAGCACAGATCATGAAGTTGGATGTGGAATATCGTGAACCTCTGTTTCTTCAGGTTATTGGCGGTTTCAGTGGAGAAGAAATCGGCGACATTCTTGATTTAAATAAGAACACAGTCATGACTCGACTTTTCCGAGCTCGAAATCAACTTAAAGAGATGTTGGATTCTCAAGATACTAAGAGAGGACAAAAAAATGGATGATTTAGAATTTCGTCGTCGTATTTTGTCGGATCCAAAACAGAAGGATGAAGAGATTCTGCAAGCGTTGGCCGCTAGCGATGCCAACAGTAAGTTTGTTGATGACGTTTTGGATCTCGACGCGAAAATTAAGCAGGCCATGAATGTGGATGTGCCAGAGGATCTTGCTGATAAAATCTTGTTTAGCCAAACCTCTAGCGCGCTTGACGAAAAAGTCGTCAAACCCAACTTTGTCCGCAAAGCCATGGCGCTTGCAGCTTCTGTTGCCTTTACCGCAGGTTTACTGGTGGGGCAAATCAACTGGGGCAACATTCTGGTGCCACCTGCGCAAGCCAGTCTCGCAGATACGGCTATTAAACATGTCATTCATGAAGAGGCATTTGTACGCCATTTAGATGAAAACGTGCCGAGTTCCCAGATCAATGCGAAGATGTCGCCATTTCATTATCAGTTTAGTGACAACTTCCCGTACCACGTTTACTACCTAAACCACTGTGGATTTGGTGAAGCTAATGCTTTACACATGGTTTTTCAGGGTGTAAAGGGCAAAGTAACGCTCTTTATTACGGGAATTTCTAGCCAACAAACGGCAGATTTTGAAAAAGATGGTATGACAGGTATCGTCCAACCCGTTGGTTCAACCAGCATGATTTTAGTCGGCGAACAAGGTGAAGACATTGACGCTATCGTCACTAAACTTGCGCCTATGCTAAAACCAATGTAACAACTTCACCAACTTTAGCTTAGAAACATTGAAATGCCGTCAAACGCTCTCATTTGGCGGCATTTTTGTATTAATCGCTCACAAAACATTCACCACGTCGATTGCATTTAGAGCTTAAACTCTAAATTATGCAATTTAAGTGCAATTTCCCGTCTTTTAGACATCATTTCCGCAATTTTTATTCAATTTTATCTAATGGTCGGATTTGTCTAGCCCACTCTTGATACTACTATCTGCGCCACTGAGCAAAAGCTCAATTTATCGTCCAGAGAGACGAATCTAATAAGGAAAAACAAATGACTCAGAATACGCGTCTGTTTAAAAAGACTCTCCTAGCAGTAACGGTAGCTTTTGCCTCAGGTCAATCGATGGCAGCAGGTTTCCAAATTAACGCTCAATCAGCAACTGGCATTGGCCGTGCATTTGCTGGTGATGCAGTCATCGCTGATAACGCGTCAGTAATGGCTCGTAACCCAGCGGCTATGGCTCTGTTTGATAAAATGGAGCTGTCACTTGGTTTTGAAAGTATCACTTCAATAATTGAAGTAAAAGATGCTACTTACCGAATTAACAACAACGAAATCCCTGTGGCCAACACTGATGATGTTGGTGACACTTCTATTGCGCCAAATATTCACCTTATTGTACCAGTTAATGACAAATTTGCCTGGGGTGTAAACGCATACTCAAACTTCGGTACTAAAACTGAATTTTCAGATAGCTATGTAGCAACTGAATATGGCGGTCTTACTGACGTTAAGAGCGCAAACTTTGGTCTAGCAGGCTCTTACCGTCTCAATGAGCAATGGAGCTTTGGTGCTGGTCTAGACTTAATCTACGGTCAAGGTACGATGAAACGTACTGCTAGCGCAAACCTTCCTCTAGTTGGTGGTGCTAAACTTCTTGATGTAGATAAAGCAGACGGTTGGGCTGTAGGCTTTAATGTGGGTACTGTGTATGAGTTAGACGAAAACAACCGTTTTGGTTTATCTTACCGATACAGTCCTGAGTTTGAAGCGAAAGATGACAAAGGTCAGAAGATCACATTGCCTCTACCAGATATGGCTGAGTTCTCTGGCTACCATAAAATTACCGATACCAAGTTCGCAGTTCACTACTCTATCCAATACATCGGCTGGAGTGACTTCGATAAAATCGACTTCGACAACTTGAACCAAGGCTTGCTTGGCCCTACTTATTCGAAAGATTACCAATGGCAAGATGGTTGGCACTACGCTATCGGCGGTACTTACTACATGAACTCAGACTGGACTCTACGTGCTGGTTACATGTACGACACTAGTGCTCAAGACAACCTAACATCGATTTCAGTTCCTGACTCAGATCGCCAATGGTTCTCAGCAGGTTTCACATACCATATCGATACTAAATCTAATGTTGATTTCGGCTTCACTTACTTAATGGGTGATGACGTAAAAGTAAACGAAGAAACGCCAATTGCGCCACCTCTACTAACAACTGGTGTGAGTGCGACAACGCACGCAGACGCTATCCTGTTTGGCTTACAATACAGCCGTAGCTTCTAAGAAAATTCCTTATATTTAATGTAAGTAAACTCTATATAAAAGGCTGGATTTCCAGCCTTTTTTCTTATCTAACACTTATCGTCCGCTCAATTTGAGTGAACACGTGTATCTAAAAATCACAATTAGACCTCACAGGTGTTCGCTGAGTTTTTTTCATTCCACTATCATGGTTAGATTATAAAACCATAAACAAACAACAAATTAGAACAAAATACTAAATACATTCATGTTCCGGATTTTCATTTCTAAAGTAATAACTCTACCTTTAGACTTTTGCCCCACGTTATAATTAATTCAGCGAACATTAGAATGAAAACCAACAAGACTTTCCTATCAACAGCAGTAGCACTTAGCCTACTTGGCACTTCAGGCATGGCAAATGCAGCAGGCTTCCAATTAGCTGAATATTCTGCAACAGGTCTAGGTCGTGCTTACGCTGGTGAAGCAGCAATGGCTGACAACGCAAGTTCTCAATGGCGTAACCCAGCAATGCTTACTTACCTAGAGGGCACTCAAGTGTCTGTTGGTGCCATCTATGTAAATCCAAACATTGATATCAATGGTCAAACCACACTTAAGCATCCAGTAAATCAGAGTGTAATTAACTCCTCTTCAACCTCTTCAGATGACTTCGCACATGATGCGATCATTCCAAACTTCTACCTATCACACCAATACAACGAACAATTCGCAATCGGCCTAGCGTTCGGTACGAACTACGGTATGGAAACGGATCTAGGCAAAGGCTTTGCCGCCTCTCATTTTGGTAACGAAGCAAGCGTAACCACAATGGAAGCAAACCTAAACGCAGCATACAAAATTAATGATGCGGTAAGTATTGGTGGTGGTATTCGTTACATCATCGGTGAAGGAAGTTTTGGCGCTACGGCTCCTAAAGTAAACGTATTACAAAAACCTCAAGGTACGACTCTTAAGTACATGGAAGGTGACGATACGGCTTGGGGCTGGCAATTGGGTACAGCGTGGCAGATCAATGAAAACAACCGCATCGGTTTCACGTACAAATCTGAGGTTGAGCTGAAGCTTGAAGGTCATGCTGAGGGCCTTGGTTTTGGCTTCGGTACTCCTAAGCTTCCACAGCTACGTGACAATGGCTACATGTACCTAAACCTACCAGCAACGGCTGAACTAGCGAGCTTCCACCAAGTAACGGATCAACTTGCGCTACACGCAAGTTTCAACTGGACTGACTGGAGCTCTTTCGAGAAGCTAGAAGCTCACCTAGAAACCGCTGGTACACACATGGTGAAAGTGGAAAACTGGGAAGATAACTACCGCTTTGCTGTTGGTGCGACTTACCAACTTCAACCTAAGGTAGCCCTACGTACTGGTATTGCATACGATACGTCTGCTGTAAGTGATAAGAACCGCACGATCACTATTCCAGAAACAGACCGTACTTGGTTAAGCATCGGTGCAACTTATGACTGGACGAAAGACTTCAGCCTAGACGCTGGCTTCACTTACATTATCGCGAAAGACGCACCAATCGTTGAGTCTCGTGGCTACAAGTCAGACGATTCAGCTGAAGTAGTTGGCGGTCAATTCGTTGGTGAAACAACGGGTAACGTTTGGCTAATCGGTGTTCAAGCGAACTACCGTTTCTAATTACTCGTTAAAAATC